>JAYSVZ010000598.1:0-12456 GCA_043718305.1 Planctomycetota bacterium
CAGCATCAAATCCAGCAGCAGGATTTTCGGATTGATTCCCTGCGGATTCCGGGGGACAAGGATCGCCTTCACCCCCGGATTCGGGACTTGCACTTCCCCCACCACATGGAACACGTCCGGCTTGGGCGGCATCAAATCGTTCCACGCATACCAGTCGCGCGTGGCGGGCGGTGTGCAGGCGATGACTCCGGCTCGTCGTTCCGTTTTGTCGGAAAGGGCGACCAGATCACACTCATCCAGCCGGAACGTCAGTTCGCCCAACTGAACGCAGACGACTCTGTTGAACAGTGGAACCGTATGGACGATGGCGGAGATCTTGTCGCCGGGATTCGCTTCGGTCTGAATCGAACTGGGTTCAGCGGTGAGATTGCCCATCGCGACGGGGATGCCATTCACCGCCAGAATTGCCACAGCCCCCGTGTTCGGGCAGAGGTTGGAACCGGTGTTTCTGAGAACGATGATCTTGGAGGTCGGACCGCCGACCGTGTGGCACAAGAGTGACGTGGCCCCCGATTCGCCGACGCTTCCCTTCCAGATGGGAGTGCATGCATTGGATTCGCTTTTCATCTCATTCCCCCCGACGGTGGATTACCGAGTGGTCTCGACATGACGTGTTCCGACGGAACACGTCAGAGACCAAGAAGTGATCTTGCCAGGGATTGCCCTGCGCGGCATGACCTGAACAGGTCAATTGATGCCATTCGAAGCTATTTTTTCACCGGCAGCATCCTCCGATGCGGGGACAAGCCCGATAGGTCCGGCTGTGCCTGAGTGATCAGGCACAGCCTGACGACCTGCCTGACTTGCGTTACTCGGAAAAGGGCCTGGGTCGCTCAGGCCGATGAAGCGGCGGTGCGGACGACGCGCGATGTCGACATCCTGCTGCGGCGATCCGACTGGCTCGCAGCGCAAGCGGCAATGGAGGCTGCGGGGTTCGTGTACCGTCACGCAGCTGGCATTAGCTGGACCCCGAGGTCCGAGCGAACGGACGTAGGCGTACAATCCTGCCCGTCCCTGGGGCGCGCGAGAAACTATCGAGTCACACGAGCCTCGATCCGGAAGCAAGCCCACAGCGAATTCCGGGCTTTGACTCGCGGCAGCCCTCTGCCGGTGAGGGGCGGGCAAGAGTGCAATCCCGACGGCTCGCTGCGCTCGCCCGGGCGATTTCGGAGAAATCGCCGACAATGCTTCCGGATCCCCTCTCCCTCTGGGAGAGGGGTTGGGGGTGAGGGCCGAGGGGCGAGATGACTCCCGCTGGCACGCTCTCCGAAGTGGTAGAACGGACGCCTACACAGAGGCGTTCGTTCTACAATTCACCAACTCTGCCTCGGGCAGATGCACTAAGGTTTGAGCGCGATCTTCAAGTGCGAGATCACCTCCGGACCGGCCATGTCCATCACCGGCATCAACAGATACGCCACGCCCTTGTCGACCATCCTCAGATCGTTACCAATCTTCCGCTGCAAGGCTCGGATCTGTTTTTCGTCCTTGTAGCTCAGCACTGCGAAGCGGCCTTCTTCCATCCGGATGGCAGTAATCCCCCAGGCGAACGCAAAGAGCTGCAGCTCTTTGACCTCGACCAGTTGCTCTGTTTCTGGCGGCAATGGGCCGAACCGGTCGCGGATTTCCCCGGCGACTTCGGCGAGTTCATCGCTCGTGGCGGCGGCGGAGAGGCGGCGGTAGACATCGACCTTCTGCCGACCGGGGGGGACGAAGCTGTTGGGGAGGAAGGCGGTCACAGCGAGGTCGACATCGACATGCGGGAGCTCGCGTTCGGGCATCTGCTTCTGGCGACGGACGGCGTTTTCGAGCAGGTGGCAGTAGAGTTCGTAACCCACGGTCGAGATGTGGCCGCTCTGCTCGGTGCCGAGGATGTTGCCAGCGCCGCGAATTTCGAGGTCGCGCATGGCGATCTTGAATCCGGCCCCCAGTTCGCTGAACTCCTCGATCGCCTTCAGCCGCCGCGCGGCCACGCTGGTCAGCGACTTCTTGTCGTCGAGGATCAGGTAGCAGTACGCCCGGTTCTTGTGCCGCCCGACGCGGCCTCGCAGTTGGTGCAGGTCGGCCAGACCATACTTGTCGGCCTCGTTGATGAACATGGTATTGGCGGTCGGGATGTCGAGGCCGCTCTCGATGATCGTCGTGGCGATGAGGATGTCAGCCCGGGCTTTGACGAAGTCGTACATGTTCTTTTCGAGATCGTTCTCCCCCATCTGGCCATGGACGATGGCAATGCGGGCCTCTGGAACGATGCTCTGAATCTTGTCGGCGAGCGACTCGATGTCCATCACGCGCGTATGGACGAAGTAGACCTGCCCCCCGCGATTCAGCTCGCGCATGACAGCCTGCTTGATGAGTTGATCATCCCACCGCACGATCCGCGTTTCGATCGCCATTCGGTCCTGCGGTGGCGTGGTCAGGTTCGAGATGTCTCGAATTCCGAGCAGTGAGAGATGCAGTGTGCGCGGGATCGGGGTCGCACTGAGTGTCATCACATCGACGGCCAGTCGGAGCCGTTTGAGCATCTCCTTATGCGCGACCCCGAACCGCTGTTCCTCGTCGATGACCAACAGTCCGAGATTCTTGAACCGCACATCGGGCTGAACCAGACGGTGTGTGCCGATCACGATGTCGACTGCCCCGGCCTCCATCTTGAGGAGGATCTCTTTCTGTTCCGCTTTGGTTCGGAACCGCGAGAGGACTTCGACTGAGATGGGGAACTCCGCGAAGCGATTGCAGAAGGTGCGGTAGTGCTGCTCGGCCAGTACCGTCGTCGGCACGAGGATCGCGACTTGCCGCCCGGAGTCAACGACCTTGAAGGCCGCGCGGATCGCCACTTCGGTCTTCCCGAACCCGACATCGCCGCAGATCAGCCGATCCATCGGGCGAGGCTTTTCGAGGTCGATCTTCGAGTCGTCGATCGCCCGCACCTGGTCATCGGTCTCGGTGTACGGAAAGGCCGCCTCAAACTCCTGTTGCATCCGCGTATCGGGCGGGCAGGCGATGCCGGGGATCATCTCGCGCTGGGCCTGGAGCCGGAGCATGTCACTGGCCATGTCGGCGACCGCGGCGGCGACCTTCTTCTTGTTCGAGGCCCAGGCTGTGCCGCCGACCTTCGAGAGTGTCGGGCTGCTCTTCGTGGCCCCGACGTACTTTTGGACGAGGTTAATCAGCGAGGCCGGGACGAAGATCTTGACCCCCTCGCGGAACTCGAGAACCAGGTGTTCCTCCTGGCCCCCTTCACGGTCGAGAACTTGCATCCCGCGAAAGCGTCCGATCCCGTGCGAGAGATGGACGACCAGGTCGCCTTCCTTCAGGTCCAGAAAACTATCGATCGCCCGCGACTCAAGCCGCTTCTTGCGGGCGGCAGTGCGGCGAATCTCGACACGGTCGAATAGTTCGTTATCGCTGATGACCACGACTTGCTCAGCGACCAAGCGATAGCCGCGGGTCACCGAACCAACCACCAGCGACACGCGCGGGACCAACTCGGGCACGCTCTGATCGAGCAACTCGCGCAGCCGCTGGCGTTCCCCCTCATTGTGGCAGGCGATGACGACTTGCTCATCGCGACCAACGATCCCAGCGAGTTCCTTGAGGACCTCCGACTTCGGCCCGGCCAGCCGTTCAAGCGACTCGACTTGGAGATGACAAGTCGTCTCCGCACTGGCTCCCATGAGTGCTGATAAGGTCACCGATGGCCGCTGCGTCGTACGGGCCAGGACCGTCTCAACGCGGTACAACCCCGCCGGGTTATCGAGTCGCTGGAGGTAATGCCGCCCCTCCTCAACAAGGTCGGCCAGTTCCGACAACACCACCCAACAGTTCGCCGCCAGCCGATCGATAAAGCATTCGCCGTCGTCTTGTAGGACGGCCTTTCCAGGCCGTCCCTCTTCCGTGGAATCGGCTATCCCACTCCCAATCGCCGTGATCGTCGTCTCAGCCAGCGTATCGACCTTCCGCTGCGTCTCGACATCAAACGTCCGAATTGAGTCGACCTCATCCCCGAACAGCTCAATCCGGACGGGGTCGATTGCCTCGGGGGTGAAGATGTCGATGATCCCGCCGTGGATCGAGAACTCGCCCGCCCGCTCAATCGTGGGCGTCCGCTCGAACCCCCGCTCCACCAGCCAGCCGAGGAACTCTTCCGTGGCCAGCGTTTGCCCGACTCGAATGGTCCGCGTCCCGGCGGTCACCGTCTTCCGCGAAGGGACCGGATGCAGCAAGGCTGCAATGCTCGTGACGATCACCTTCGGCGTGGTATTGGCTTCGATCGCTTGGATCAATCGCAAGCGGGCTCCGTAGACATGATCGGCCACCGACCGGTCCTTGGGCAGCGACTCCCACGCCGGAAAAACCACCGGCGGCTCGGGCAGCACCGCCATCAAATCGGCAGCGAAATCATCGATATCTTGAATCCGGGGCAGAACCACCAACACCGGCCCGCTCGCCTCTTTCGCCACTGCCGCCGTCGCCAGCGCGCAGCTCGACCCCCACGCACCGTCAATCGTTCCGCTGTGTCCAGCCTTTAAGGCCCGAGCCACAGCCGTAAACGATTCCACGTGTCGTAATCGATCGACCAACTCTGCCAACACCTGGATCGACATTTCCGTCCCGACGATCCGTCCTGATTGTGAATGGGAGAAGATAGCGGGAGGGTACACCTGGTGGCTATGGTGGCTGGCGAGAACGCGGCGATTGGTCGCGGGTAGACTTCCGCCGGGATAGGGGCAATTCGCAATCCTGATCGTCCGTTCAGTAGACTTTTGTCGCCCGATGAAAAAAATAGACCCGAGAGGCTCCTCCTCCAACAACACACATTGAGACATTCCTTTGGAGTTCCCCATGACCAACCCTCGTCGTTCAGGCTTCTGGCTGGCGTGTCTGCTGGCTGGTGTGGGTGTCGGTATCGTTGTCGCTCGCTGGACGCGGGCGGAACAAGCGCTGCCTAAAACGATCATTAAGTCGCCCCAGGATCTCTCGTCGGCCTTCCGCGCGGTCTCGGAGACAACGGTCCCCGCGATCGTATCGATCGAGGCCCAGACGAAGGCTCGCGTGGTCGAAATGGATGCCGACGAGGACGCGGCGGATCCTTTTGGTGACTCGCCCTTCGGCGACGATCCGGACTTCCGCCAGTTCTTTCGCCAGCGCGGCGGACAGAACTACCGCCGACAGATCCCTGCCCAGAAGGGAGCTGGCTCGGGCTTTGTGATTGATGCATCAGGGGTGGTCGTCACCAACGCACATGTCGTCGCCGGGGCCGATGAGGTCACGGTCAAGCTCTCGGATGGGACCGAACTCAAGGCGGAGTCCTGGACTGCGGACCCGGTGACCGATGTCGCGATTATCCGCGTGAAGTCTCCCCAGCCACTGCCAGTTGTGGCGTTCGGGAATAGTGATGCGATGCAGGTGGGCGACTGGGTGTTGGCCCTCGGAAACCCGTTTGATCTCGGAACGACGGTCACGGCGGGGATCATCAGCGCCACCGATCGCAAGGGGCTCGACATCAACGGACGGGAGCACTTCCTGCAGACCGATGCCGCCATCAATCCGGGCAACAGCGGAGGGGCGCTCGTCAACATGAACGGCGAGGTGATCGGCATCAACACCGCGATCTCCACCCGGAGTGGCGGGTACGACGGCGTCGGCTTCGCGATCCCCGCGAATCAGGCGAAACTGATCGTCGACAAGCTGCTCAAGGATGGGACCGTGAAGCGGGCTCGGATCGGAGTGGAGCTGGAGAATCTGACCCCAGCTTTGCGACGGCGACTCGGCCTCGACAGCGGCGTCCTGATCCGGAATGTCCTTCCAAACTCGCCTGCGTCGAAGGCGGGTCTCGAAGCGGGTGATGTGATCGTCAAGTTCAATCAGCAGCCAATTAAAGACCGCTCGACGATGCAGGAGTACGTCGAGCAGTTGGCACCGGATCAGAGCTATCCGATCGAGATTCTGCGCGCGGGAGAGAAACTCTCGCTTGAGGTCACACTCGATCTCCTCTCGTCCGATGCCTACGCGGGGGCTCCTGCAAAGGAAAACCAGGAACCAAGCCCACCCGCGCAGCAGGTCGGCAAACTCGGTTTCCAGGCCCGGACCCTCTCCCCCGAAATCGCAGCCCAACTCGACATGGACGGCGTTCAAGGCATCGTCGTCGAGAGCGTGAAGCCTGGTTCAATCGCCGATGAGGCTGGCCTGCAACCGCTTGATGTCATCACCAAGGTTGCCAAAACTCGCGTGAAGTCTCTCGAAGAGTTCGCCGCTGCCCTCGAAGGCCAGAAGGTTGAAGAGGGGGTTCTGCTGCAGATCCGCCGCGGCCAAGCAACGGCCCTGATCGTGCTGGGTGGAGAGCAGTAGCCCGCCCCAGCGGAATTCGCTCATGACTCGATAAGAAGGTCGTCCAGCTTCTCTCTTCGGGCTGGCCTTGGCCATAAACTTGGCGACCCCCTTTCCCGAAGGGGGGCATGACCGGCGGGGAGAGTTGCTCGTTGATCTCGTTGAGGTGCAGTGCCACTGACTGTCAGGCTATTCTGCCCGGACGCGAATCGCCTCCCCCACCACAACGTCTTAAAAGGCCCCTGATGCCGACGACCAACCGCGCTCAACTGACCTGTCACGAGTTCACGCCGCGTGGACCGATCCAACGGGTCATCGTGCTGTGTCACGGATTTGGAGCTTCGGGCGACGACTTAGTTCCGTTTGGGGATGAACTCATTCGGGCGGTCCCGGAGTTGGGTCAGTCCGCGCTGATCGTCTTCCCACGGGCACCCCTCGCTCTCGAATCGATGGGCTGGGGCGATGCGCGGGCGTGGTGGATGATCGACATGGCCAAGTTGCAATGGGCTCAGCAGACCGGGAATCTGCGCGACCTGCGCGGGGAGAAGCCCGAGGGAATGGAGTCCGCTCGCGACCAACTGCTCGCCGCTCTCATCGAGATTCAGTCAGCGACCGGGGTGCCGTGGTCGCAGTTCGTTCTGGGGGGATTTTCGCAGGGGGCGATGATCACGGTCGAGGCCCTGCGGCATCTTCCCGAGCGACTCGGCGGGGCGATCCTCTTCTCGGGCACGTTGCTCAACGAAGTCGAGTGGCGGCAATCCTCTCCCACACTGGCCGGGCTCCCGATGGTCCAATCGCACGGACGCAACGACGCCATCCTGCCGCATTCATTGGCCCTGGAGTTGCGGTCAGTGCTAGAGATGCACGGAGCCATCGTCCAGTTCGTGGAGTTCACCGGCGGGCACGCCATCCCCGAGCCAGCCTTCCGGGCCGCCGTTCGATTGCTGTCGGAGTTTCGCTGACCATTCGACAATCATTAGTCGAGCGATCCTTAGCGTATTCCAGCAAGCGTTCAGATCGCGAAAGGTGCGTCAGGCGATCCCGGCGAGCGGGTGGGTGGCCCCAACTGCTGATGGGTGTCGTGGGCGGGGATGGCGGACCAGCCGAGCGGCGGGTAATATGAGATTATGGAACCGATCATTACGCAAAACCCGAAGGTCATGCACGGCACTCCCTGTTTCGCGGGCACGCGGGTCGCCGTTCAGACGTTTTTCGACCATTTGGAGGCCGGGTACACCGTCGCCGGATTCCTGGAGCAGTTCCCCAGCGTTCAACGGGAACAGGTCACTCGTCTGCTGGAGACGCTGCGGGAGTCCGCCGCCCGCGAAGCGGTGCTGGCGTGAGGCTTCTGCTCGACGAGAATCTGCCACACCAACTCCGGCTGGAGTTGCTGGGGTATGAGGTGATTACGGCGGCATACATGGGTTGGTCTGGGCTCGAGAACGGCGAGTTACTCCAGCGGGCAGCCGATGCCGGGTTCGACGCCTTGGTCACGAACGACCGCGGGCTGGAGTACCAGCAGAACTTGACTGCGCTCCCGGTGGCAGTGATCGTCGTTCTGGCACCGGCCAACACGGTCGAGGCGATCCGGCTGGCATTTCCGGCGCTCTTCGCCGCGCTCACCGTCTTGAGGCCACGAGAGTTCGTCAAGGTGTCCGCTCCGTGACGGAGACGCCGACTCACACCGCCTGGAGCATCTCAGGATTGCTCGTGCGCCGAAATTTAGAACGGCCCCCCAGAGACATTCCTGTCTGTGCCTGTGCGGACTGAACTGAGATTGCAAAAATGCTCTCATCTCCTGCTCTCACAGAACCATCTCTCGGAGAACACACATGAATAACGGATTGATTCGCCTTTCGATCGTCTCTCTCTGGTCACTGCTGGTTCTGACGGGAGATGCGCGGGCAGCCGATGATGTCCTGCCGGGGACTACGAAGCTGGAGTTGAGTGAGCCGCTTGATGTGGTGATGGTCGCGGGGCTGGACCGGTTCTGCCTGAAAGAGATCGAGAAGGCTCGCGAGCAACGGGAGTCGCTGTGGAAGCGCGATTACAGCAGCCTCGAAGCCTACGAGAAGAGCATCGCGCCGTACCGCGAGAAGTTCCGCACGATCATCGGGGCTGTCGATCCTCGAGTTCCCGCGAGGGGGTTGGAGTTCATCGCGACGACGATCGATGAGGCACTTGTTGCCACGGCAGAGGATGGGTCGTACTCGGTCTACTCGGTGCGGTGGCCCGTGCTGGACGGCGTGACGGCTGAGGGGCTGTTCCTCAAGCCAAAGGGACCGGCGGTGGCTCGTGTCATCGCGCTCCCCGATGCCGACTGGACGCCCGAGATGATCGTGGGCCTCGCGCCGGGGGTCGATCCCGCGTCGCACTTCGCCGCGCATCTGGCCGCCTTCGGGTGCGAGGTGCTCGTCCCGATGCTCATCAGCCGCGACGACACGTTCTCGGGCAGCCCGGAACTCAACCGCTACACCAATCAAACGCACCGCGAGTGGGTTTACCGGTCGGCCTTCGAAATGGGCCGACATGTCATCGGCTATGAAGTCCAAAAGGTGCTGGCCGCTGTCGATCAGTTCACGCTCCGCAACGAGGCCGACGGCCAGAAGCTCCCCATCGCCGTGATGGGCGTCAGCGAAGGCGGACTGCTCGCCCTCTACAGCGCAGCCCTCGACACCCGCATCGACGGGGCGGTCGTCAGCGGCTACCTCCAGCTTCGTGATGATGTTTGGCAGGAGCCGATCTATCGTAATGTGTGGGGTCTGCTCAAGGAGTTTGATGATCCCGACATTGCGAGCCTGATCGCCCCACGGATGCTCAGTGTGAATCTAAATCCGATCATTCCCGAATCGGATGGGCCACCCAAGCCGCGACCAGGGCGAGGAGCTGGGGCTGCGCCGGGCGTCATTAAACGAGTCGATGCGCACTCCGCTTTCAACGCCACCAAACTGTCGGCGGTCCATTGGAGCAAGCTCGATGCGGTCGGCGGTGCTGCAGTGAAGCACGGTTGGGCCATCTCTGATCAAACACCAGAAACCTCGCCGATGGCCAGGCTCCTGACGACACACGCCCTCAAGGAAATTGGACATACGGTTCCCGAGAGTCTGATTCCCGCGAAGGTCGGAGCCGATGCGAGAAAGGGTTTTTCGACGGATGACCGCCAGCAGCGACAGGTGCGCGAGCTAACCGAGTTCACCCAAAAACTCCTGCGTCAGAGCCACCGGGTCCGCGATCAATATTGGGCCTCGGCGGATCGGTCGAGCGTCGAGAAGTGGGAAGCGACCGCTGATGTCCTCCGCACCAAGGTCTATGAGGAACTGATCGGCAAGCTCCCCGAGCCGACGATGCCGCTGAACCCGCGCACTCGGAAAATCCTTGATGAAAAGGAGTACACCGGCTATGAAGTGGTTCTGGATGTCTACCCCGACGTGATCGCCGGAGGCATCCTGCTGTTGCCGACCGATCTGAAACCGGGGGAGAAGCGACCCGTCGTCGTCTGTCAGCACGGTCTCGAAGGCGTCCCGATGGACACGATCAGCGGCCCGCCCGCGGAGGGCTACAAGTACTACAAGAGCTTCGCCGCCGAACTCGCCAAACGCGGGTTCATCACCTGCGCCCCGCAGAACCCCTATCGCGGCCACGACGCCTTCCGCACACTCCAGCGCAAGTCCAACCCGCTGGGCCGGTCGCTGTTCAGCTACATCATCCCGCAGCACCAAGTCACACTCAACTGGCTCGCAACACTCCCCAATGTCGACTCGACCCGCATCGCCTTCTACGGGCTTTCCTATGGCGGCAAGACGGCGATGCGCGTGCCGCCCATGCTGGCAGGAGGCCTAGGGCCTAGGGGCAAGGGCCTAGGGCCAGATTCCGAAACTCCGGCCCTAGGCTCTAGGCCCTCAGCCCTAGGCCCTCCCCCCGGCTATTGCCTCTCGATCTGCTCCGCCGACTACAACGAATGGGTCGCCAAGAACGCCTCGACCCACGACCCGTACAGCTACGTCTTCACCGGCGAGTACGAAATCTTCGAGTGGAATATGGGCCACATCGCGAACTACGCGGAGCTGTCGAATTTGATGACGCCGAGGCCGTTCATGGTCGAACGCGGTCACGACGATGGCGTCGGCGAAGACGAGTGGGTCGCCTGGGAATATGCCAAGGTCAGAAGGCACTACAACAAACTCGGCCTCGGCGACAAAACCGAAATCGAATTCTTCAACGGCCCGCACACGATCAACGGGGTCGGCACCTACAAGTTCCTGCACAAGCATTTGAACTGGCCGGGGGGGAAGTAGGTTGGAATTCACTTTGGAACGGAAACGCACGAAACGAGTAAGACCTTGACTTATCCCAGTTGAAGTAAGAATATCCTAATTGCAAATCACTTGTGGGTTCGATGTGATCGAAGAATTCAGACATGCCAACAGTCCAACCAGTCACATTAGACCGAGATTCCCTGGCAAGGTGGTACGCGATCTCCCATCTGAAGACAGATCCTGGGATCGTCGAGGTGCATTACTTGCCCACCGGCTCCGATGATAACGAGATTCGCTTCGTAGAAGTCAACACACTGATCGAAGGGCGTCGGGATGACTCGATCGAAGTCATCGACTTTGGCATCGACTTCGGAAAAGAAACGTATCATCGACTGCTGGTTTTGGATGTCACTCCATCACAGTGGTCGCGGATCAAGCAGGGGCAGAGTTCGCTTCCACCCAGGTGGTCACGAGATCATTCGATCTCTTACGACCTAAACGACTCTTCCGAAGACCCGTCAGAGTATGCGGATGAATAGTTACCAAAGGCTCTGTTGGGGGCAAGCCAAATCTGACTTTGAAGTCTTTGTTCTGCTGCGGGCTCAAGGAGTCCCGCATTGCCACACCTTACATTACCTTCAAATGTGTACGGAGAAAGTCGCCAAGGCGTATTTCTGGAGAAGTGGAAGGCCACCAGATAAGAAACATAATTATCGTGTTGTTTTTAAGGTTTCTCTTTCAGACTTGCGGTAGGAGCGACAGAACTCGGCTGGCAACGTTATTTGGATACCAGCGATTCACCCTCCTTCAAGACTCGATTCGGAGAGTTCTTCCACTGGCCTACGTGATCGAACAGCTCGCGCCAGCTCTTGCGGGCAATAGTAAACCGAATCTCGAATACCCTTGGCCACATGAACAACCACTGTACGCTCCAGTGACATTCAGTTTTCCCGCATGGCAGAAGTTGGAGCAACCGATTGGGCGAGAACTGATGAGAATCATACACAGTGTAATTCATCGATTTCCGGACTTCGCAGACATATAATCTTGATCCTTGCCCCATCGTGTGGCCGCAAAAGTACGCCAAGGTCAAACGCCACTACGACAAACTCGACATCTGCGACCGCACCGAGCTGGAGGTCTTCAACGGCCCGCACACGATCAACGGGGTCGGGACGTACAATTTCCTGCGCAAACATCTGAATTGGCCGGAGCCGAGGTGAAGCTCGTAGCGAACCTCCGACGTAAGTCGGGGGAGTGATATGAGCGTTCAGTGTCAGTGGGGTGGCCCCGGTTGATTCGCATTGGTGTCTGCCGGGGTGGTTTTTCCACAGGAGGTTCTTGTATCGTGAGTTCACTTTGAGATCACCTCTAGTGCCGTTGGCACACCGGTAGGTTCCATAGCGGGCCAACCGTTGCTACCCCGCTCCCATTCTGCCAACAGCCAATTCGCCATGACCGCATTACACATCGTCCAAGGTGACATCGATAATGGCGATAAGGCACGGATCGAAAAAGCGGCTCGTGAGGGGCTTGATGCTCCCATGTGGACAGCTCCAAAGCACGCGATACCCGGCGGCGATGTTGTCATGTACGTTCTTGGCTACGGTTTCTTTGCCACCGCAACCATCAAGTCCGAGCCAAAACCTCGGGACGATTGGCCAAATCGATACGGTGCTGATTTAACTGCAATTGAACTCATCGAACCTGCCATTTCTCTGGCCGCAATCATCCGCCATGTCCCATCACTCAGATGGGCAAACAATCCGCGAAGCATCACCACGCCCGACTCGAACGTTGCCGTTCAAATACGCAAACTCATCCAGAATCGCCGCACGACACAAACGCCTGACTTAGACGAAGCCTCGCT
>JAYSVZ010000599.1:0-3917 GCA_043718305.1 Planctomycetota bacterium
GCGAAGGCGGTCTGCCAGGATCGAGTGGGCATGGGGAAGTCTCCTTAAGGTTGGGGGTTGAACAGGTTGGAATGGCACATTCGGGTGATTGAGATGTGAGCTGCAAGGCGCTAGCCGCAGGTTCTAGCGGACGATGAACAGAACCGGCGGCTAGGTCCTTATGACATGGTCCAAATCAACTTCCCGAATTCCTCGATCGGTGCCACTGGCGGTCGCTTTGGACCGCCAATGTCGATCCGCTGTTGAACACCAAGACACTGGCGGCTCAGAGCCGCCGCCAGTGGCACCCGAAAGCGGGAAGTTGTTAAGTACCATGTCCTTGGCACCATTGATCTCACTGCAACTGCTGTCGGAGCTGAATCGTGTTCACCGGCATCACGAGATTCCGGTGCTTGTCGATCGGGACTGCGTAGTAGGTCGGCTCTTCGGAGACCTGGATGCCCCGCTCCTCAAGCTTGCGACGGGTCGCTTCCGGCAATCGCGGCGGTAGCGGCTGACCGTACTTTTCGATCGCGGCAGCATCGTAGACCGGCATTCGTACTGGCTGGGCTCCCTCCTCGGGAATCCAGTCGACATGCATCACGGGGACCAGAGAGCCAACGCTTGAAGGCTCGCCGCCATCGTTGATCTGAGTGGAGACCGGATGTGTCGGTCCGTCGTGTGCCACGACGCCGTGCGCCACGAGATTTGGGCCAGTCGGTACACTCACCTGAGTCACGTTCTGCCCGGCCCCCCCGCTGATCCCATCCTTGAGTGAAATGTTCCCGCCCAGATATCCCACGCCCACCGCCAAAAGCGTACTGGCGATCAAAGCTGTGGGCCGCAGCCAAGCTCGTGGGCGGGATGCGACCGGAGGAACTGTCGCAGGAGTTGTGGATGGATGCTCGACCCACTCGCGCCCCGCCTGAGCCCACAACTGGTGTTCCAGAAACGCCAAAGCCAGCCTCCGCCAGCCGGTCGGATGCTGCTCCAGTTGGCAGAGCAACGCCTGCTGCTGGACCTCATCGAGTTCGCCATCGACGCACCGCTGCAGCGTCAGTTCGTTCAACTCAGGTTCGTGGTTCATGGCAACACCTCTCCCTTGCGGGGCCCCTTCAGTTCGGATGAATCCGAGGTCCGATCCAACTCACTCCGCAGCCGCTTGCGGGCCTGCAAGAGCCGATACTCCACAGTGTTCAAGCTGACTCCCAGGCGATCGGCCAATTGGCGGTAGCTCCAATTCTCGGCATGCTTGAGGATCAGGATCTGGCGATCGACCTCGGGGAGGGCGTCGAACGCCTCGCGGATTGCTGTCTGCCGTTCCCGGCCTAAGAGCCATCGCAGTGGGTCATCGACCTCATCGTTGTTCGTGGAGGGCCGCAGTCCCGCGACCCGATCGACGAGTTTCCGCCGCCGCCCCGCCGACCGCCGGTACATCAAGCACTGCTTGATCGACACGCGATAGAGCCAAGGTGCCACCTTGGTCGGATCGGTCGGTCGGACTCGTGATTTGAGAACCGCGAGCGAGACCTCCTGCATCAGATCCTCGACGGCCTGCGGTTCATTCAACCGCGATCGAATGACCATCCGCAGCCAAGGCGAATGCTCGCGCAAAGCCGCGCCCCAGTCGATCTCGACTGATGGCTCAACTACGCCCGTCGCACTCACCGACCCAGAAGGCATGAAACACCGCCCGATCTCTTCGGAACGAACTCCACAGGAGATTGTTGCCGGTTCAAGGCGAGATCGGGAGAGGAAATAGGAAGCACATGGGCTAAAGCCCAAACGACTTTCGGGTGAATCTGGAGAGGCCTACCGCTTCACATCTTCGAATCACCAGTCGGTATCACATTTCCCTTTAAAAAAGTGTTGCAACCCCCTTGACATGTCCGAATACACAGTTACTGTACTAGTTAGGCGCAACAGTGATTTCGGCCAGCACCGCTGACTCGAACCATCCGGCCACTCGTCAGGAGGCTCCCATGCTCCGGCATATCGATGCCCAGAACGGCATCCCCATCTATGAACAGATCATTCGGCAGGTGACCATCGCCGTCGCTGATGGGTCGCTCACGCCGGGGGAACATGTGCCCTCGGTCCGCGAACTCGCAGCCCGACTCGCGGTCAACCCGAATACGGTGGTTCGGTCGTACCGTGACCTCCAAGGGCAGGGCATCCTGGTTCAGGTTCGCGGGACCGGACTCGCCATCGCTCCCGAGGCTCTCGCGAAGTGCCGCGACCAGCGGCTGTCTTTGATTCGCGAAAGTTTGCGCTCCGTTCTCGAAGAGGCGTGGCGTAACCGAATCTCGCTGGCCGAGCTGCGTACGCTCTGCGATTCCGAACTGAGTCGTCTCACCGAGGAGGCTGTGCAATGACCCCTGCGATTTCTCTGCAAAATGTGTCGAAGCGGTATGGCTCGATCGTGGCCCTCGACAATGTGTCGTTCGAGGTTCCGGCGGGGAGCGTGTGTGCCCTGCTCGGAGCCAACGGAGCGGGCAAGTCGACCGCGCTCAAGATCCTGCTGGGCCTCGTCACGCAAGACTCCGGCACCGCCAAAGTCGGCGGTCTCGATAGTCGTCTCGACGCTCTCGATATCCGCCGCACCGTGGGGTACGTCCCCGAGCGTCCCGCCCTCTATGAATGGATGACCGTCGAAGAGATCGGCTGGTTCGTGGCTCCGCTCTACCCGAGCGACTACCAGCGGGAGTACCAGAAGCTGCTCGATCGGTACGCTCTGAATGCGAAGCAGAAGATCAAGGATCTCTCGAAGGGGAACCGGTCAAAGGTGGCGCTCGCTCTGGCCCTCGCCCATCAGCCGAGCGTGCTGATCCTCGATGAGCCGACCTCGGGGTTGGACCCGCTCGTGCGGCGCGAGTTCCTCGAAAGCATGGTCGATGTGGCTGCGGAGGGCCGGACGGTCATCATCTCCAGCCATCAAGTCCAAGAGGTCGAGCGCGTTGCCGACCGCGTAGCGATCTTGCTGCACGGGAAGCTGGTCTGCCACGAGCGGCTCGATGAACTGAAGCAATCGGCCCGTGAGGTCAGTGCCATCCTCGGTCCCGGAGCGACCACGCCCCCCGACATCCCCGGTGAAGTCTTGGCTCACCTCCCGATGGGCCACGAACACGTCTGGCTGGTCCGTGACATGCACGAGCCCGAGTGGCACTCCCGCTGCCAGGCCACGAGCACGATCACCGAGGTGCGGCAACCCGATCTGGAGGATCTGTTGCTGCTCTTGCTGAGGGAGTACCGGAAGAGGGAGCACGGAAAACCCGAAGCCCGAATTTCGAAACTCGAAACCGGAGCAACGGCCTAACCGCTCCCCTCTGCACCCTGAAGGGGTGAAACATCACAGCCTAGGGTCGCGACCGGAGGGAGCGCACCCCGGGTGGAGCCGAACACACGGGATGAACCCTGAAGGGGTTCTACACAGGGCGTGCCCCTGTACAACCCCTTCAGGGTTGATGCCTTGATCGACGTTCCCAAGGGTGCGCTCCTGCGTCGCGACCCTGGGCTGTGATGTGCAACCCCTTCGGGGTACAGCCAACAATTCGCGCGACCGACGAGCTTCTCACTTTCCTCCTTCTAACCTTCAACCTTCCCCCCCCTCCCTCGGAGGTCCTCATGTTCAACATCATCACTCAGCGTCTCCTCTGGAAAGAGTTCCGCGCCCAGCAACTGGTCTGGATCGCCATCGCCGGGGAGCTGGTGCTGCTCCAGCTCTGGTGGGGGATCAAGGGGCATGAGTATGCCGACCTGAATCTCTTCTCGCTGGCCTTCGTGCTGACTGGCGTCTTCGCCATGACGACCTGCGCGTTGCTCTTCGCCGGGGAGTCCGAGGCCAAGACCGACCTCTTCTTACGACAGCTCCCGATCACTTCTCGACAACTCATCGGTGGGAAGCTGTTGTATGGCGGGTTGGCGGTGGTGGCGTTTCT
>JAYSVZ010000600.1:0-12440 GCA_043718305.1 Planctomycetota bacterium
CGGCTCAACAACTCCCGCAGAAAACACAACTATGCACAACTGCAACGTCCTTTTTATCAGGGGCGAAGTGCCTGACCCCAACTCCACCGTCTTTAGCCCACGTTACAAGGACTTATGTCGGGCGAGTCTTCAATCGTCTTCCGCATAGTGCGGCGTCAATCCATAGGTCGCCAGGATGTCGCGTTCACGGCTGCGCATGATCGCTTGCTCTTCGTCGGTCAGGTCGTCATACCCACAGAGATGCAAGAGCCCGTGGACCAGATAGAGGAACACCTCAGCGCGGGGTTCCCAGCCGTGTTCCCGAGCTTCACGCAGAGCTGTGTCACCGCTGAGTAACACCTCGCCGTCGATTCGCAAGCCTTGTCCCCGTCGGGTTTGACCTGCCGGCGATGAATCAGGCACCGTACGCGGGGCGATTTGTTCACTGTCGAATAGAAAGCTGATCACGTCGGTCGGGTAGTCGTGATCGAGGTGACTCCGATTCACCGCATGGATCGTCGCATCGTCGACGAGGGCGATACTGAGTTCCGCCGCAACAACACCTTCCGAGACGAGTGTCGCCTCGATCACGTGATGCAACTCCGCCTCGTCAATCTCCACAGCGGATTGAGAATCGGAGATGGCGATCTGGTAGGAACGGGTGTTCGACACAAGTCCGACTTTGCTGGCCTACTTTTTCCGGGCGGGCTTTTTCGCCGGAGCGGGCTTGGAGACCTTTTTCGTGACCGATTTTTCGGCAGCTTGACCGGAACGGACAGGAGTCTTCTTGTCGACCGGTTTCTTCACGGTGGTGGTGTGGGCAGCCGATGTCGGCATGGCCGGGGCGGCCTTCACCGGGGCCGCTTTCGCGGGGGCTGCTTTGACAGGAGCCGCCTTGGCCACTTCTTTGACGGGGGCTGTTTTCGCAGGAAATGCGGTTTTCCCCGTCATCTTCATTGGGGCGACTGGCTTGGAGACTTCCGGAGCCTTGACTGGCTCGGGGGCAGCCTTGGCGGGGGCGGGCTTGACCGGTTCCGGTTTGATTTTGACGGAGGGCGGGGCCTTCGGCGTATGGCCGCTGAGGACTTCGTTCAGCCGCTGAACGGCGGTCGTCGGATCGGGGCCTTCCCCCAGGGACTGGCCAGCGGTCAGTTTGAGCTTTCCCTTGAACTGGGGGTCGCAAGAGAGGCACCGGACGAGATGGCAAAAGAGCGACGAGTCGGCTTTGCGGACGATATGCTTCAGGTCTTCGGAGGCTTCATCAATTGTCGCCCCCGGCTCGACAACGCCCAGGAACGCCAGCGCGTCACGCGATTTGTCGTCCAGAGCGATCGAGTGGGAACCGAGCGCGTGCTGGTACAGATAGTGCTTCATGAACGGCGTCGTGAACTTCCACTTCGCCATCAGCTTTTCGATCTGGTCAGCGGGCTTCCGCTTAAACTCTTCCAGATCGAAGCGGTAGAACTTCTCGAAGACCTGCTGCAGGACATCCCGAATCCGCAGTGCCTTCCACGCGGCATCCCCCACGGGATGGAGTACCCCTTCAATCTCGCTGATTGAACTGACGCGGATTTCGTTGAGGTCATGGAACGACTTGATCAGCCGCTCATACGCCTCTTCCCCGTCATCGTAGGTGACGTTCTCGACGACCGCTGCCAGGAGTAATGTCTCCAGGAGAGGCAGCGCGTGTTTAGGGACCGCTGACTTGTACCGCTTCTTCATGGCGGTCGTCAGGTTCTGAACGATCACTTGGCGGTCGTGGGTCTTGAGTTTTTTGAGGTTCGACATCCGCGAGATTCCGTACGAGTGACTGGGGCCGATTCAGGCCGAGTCGAGGGTGGGGCCGGGCCGGGGTCCGCAAGGACGCTCGTGGACGGGATTCCACGGGCGTCACCAACTCATTCACACTGCGTCACGGGGCATCTTCTTCCCCGTCTGCATCGCTCTCATCATCTTCTTCATCGACATCCGTCTCGTCTTCGAACTCGTCATCTTCGTCATCTTCGTCATCGTCGAGAGCGGCTTCGGCACCATCGACCACCGGGTTTCGAGCGGCGTCTTCCGCATCGAGCTTTCGCAGGATCAAGCTGGCCTCGGCACTCTTCTTGATCCCCGTGTCGAGGATGAAAGTCAGCACCGGGGTAAACCGCAGATCGAGCACCTCGGCGATCTTCCCTTGCAGGAAGCCCCGCGACGCCTCGAGCCCCTTCATGGTCAGGCGGGCCACCTTATCATCCCCCATCACTGAGACGTAGACCTTCGACGTGCGAAGATCGGTCGGCGTCTCGACGCTGAGGACCGTCACGTTCTTCACGCGCGGATCGCGAACCTCGAACAGGATCGCCGTACTGACGACCTGCCGAACGGCTTCGGCGACCTTGGCTGTGCGGCGAGTGGTCATGCGGGGGATTGGCTCAAACGGACGAGTGATGCGATGAACAACGGAACACGGACGGGCGGCTAGATCTCAAGCTTTCGCTTCCGGTGTTCGATCCGGAAGCATTCGAGAAGGTCACCTTCCTTGATGTCGTTGAATCCTTCCAGCTTGATGCCGCACTCCAGACCGTCCCGAACTTCGCGAACGTCTTCTTTCTCACGACGCAGGGATCCGATCCCGTAATCGTTGAGAATCTTCTGGTCGCGGATCACGTTGACGCGGCTGGAGCGTTCGATCAAACCACTGAGCACGCGGCAACCGGCGATCGTGCCGACCTTCGAGTTGCTGAAGGTTCGCAGCACCAGTGCCCGACCGGTCTGAACGGTGACGACCTCTGGGGAGAGGAGTCCTTCCAGGGCCTGCCGAATGTCGTCCGCGACATTGTAGATGATCGTGTAGCGGCGAATCTCGACCTCTTCTTGCGAGGCCAGGTTGATCGCGTTCTCATCGGGTGCGATGTGGAAGGCGACGATGATCGCCCCCGACGACGCCGCCAGATAGACATCGCTTTCGTTCACGCCACCGACCGCTTCGTGCAGGATTCGGATGCGGACTTCCGGATGCTCCAGCTTGTCGAGTTCGTGCCGGATGGCCTCGATCGAGCCTTGCATGTCGGCCTTGATGATGACCGGCAACTCGCGGAGCGTTCCATCGCGGTGCGCGAAGAACTCTTCCAGTGTGCGGGTGCCGCCTCGCCGAGCGAGCATGTCGGCCCGCCCCTTGTCCTTGCGTTCCTTGGCCACTTCCACCGCCATGTCGAGGTCATCGACGGCGAAGAAGTGCTGTCCCGCTCCGGGCACATCGGTCAGTCCGGCGATCTTGACCGGCGTCGACGGTCCGGCTTCTTTGACTTCCTTCCCCTTGTCGTTGTACATCGCCCGCACGTGGCCGTATGTCGCTCCGCAAAGGATCGTGTCGCCGATACGCAGGGTTCCCCGCCGCACGATACACCAAGCCATTGGCCCGCGGCCCTCATCGCGGAAGGCTTCCAGGCAGATCCCGTCCGCCGCGATATCGGCGGGGGCTGTGTAGTTGGTGAGTTCTGCGGTCAGCAGCAGCGTTTCCAGCAGCTTATCGATCCCGGTTCCATTGAGGGCCGAGATGCGGACCACTTCCACATCGCCGCCCCATTCGGTCGGATAGAGACCTTGCTGCGAGAGTTCGGTCAGCACCTTCTGCTCGTTGATGCCGGGCAGGTCGATCTTATTCAAGGCGACCACGATCGGCACGCCCGCAGCCTTCGCATGGGCGATGCATTCGACCGTCTGCGGCATGACGCCATCGTTCGCGGCGACAACGAGAACCACGATGTCGGTGGTATTCGCACCACGAGACCGCATCGCACTGAACGCAGCATGACCCGGAGTGTCGAGGAACGTGAGCCGTTTGCCCTGGTGTTCGACTTGGTAAGCGGCAATGTGCTGGGTGATCCCCCCCGCTTCTCCAGCGGCCACATTGCTGCTGCGAATTTTGTCGACCAAAGTCGTTTTGCCGTGGTCGACATGCCCCAGGATCGTGATGATCGGCGGGCGTTCGACCAGCGGAACACCGAAGTCATCGTTCGGACGGTCGAGCCAGGCTCGCAGTTCCGTTTCGACATCGGCCTCGTACTCGATCTTGAGATCGATTCCGAGTTCCATGGCGATTTCGAGGGCCATTTCTTCGTCGATGGGGTCGTTGATCGACGCCATCTTCCCGGCCTTCATCGCGATGCCGATCAGCTTCCCGGCGGGGCGACCGAGGGCTTCGCTGAAGCCCCGCATCGTCAGTGGCAGGGTGATCGTGGCGGAGGACTTCAACTCGGTACTTTGCGCCTTGCGCTGACCGTGCTTCTGCTTCCGGCTGATCACTTGGACATCGTCGTCACCGGGACGCCGCGTTCGCTTCTGCCGTCGGGCTTCGCGAATTTCTTCCATGCCGCCGATGGCCCCCTTCGCCTTATTGCGAAGTTCTTCCGCAGTCAGCGGCGTGACCTGGCCCGGCTTCTTCGTGCCGACCTCTTTGTTCTTCCGCATGATCTCCGCGATTTTTCCCTTGTTGGGATCGCGGATCATTTCACCGGTGAGCTTGAAGTCCGGCTTTTGAGTCGGGCCTTCCACTTTCGTCGGAGCGGGAGTCTTGAAGTTGGGCACCACCATCGCGGGCAGGGCGGGCTTGTTTCGAGAACCCTTGTCGCGGGTAATCGGCGGGGCTGCCGCACCACGAGCCGCTTGGCCCGGACGAGGCTGGGACTCGCGGACCGAGCCGACCGGCTTCATCTCGCGCATTCCGCCGCCCGGAGTGACGTAATCGGACCGGGTGAGTGGCGAGGGCTTCTTGGGGCCAGCCGGAGCGGGGGCCGCGGGAGTCGCGACCGGGGCCACGGACTGCGGCTTTGCAGGTGGCGGGGAAGAGACCGCTTCCGGAAGGGCAACCGGCTCTGCGACAGCTTCCACCGAAACAGTCGGCTCAATAATCGGTTCTGGAGTTGGGGGGACCTCGTCTTCGGCCACCACTTCCGGAGCCTCGACTTCGATCACTTCGGGTTCGACGGGAACCTCTGCTTCGACGTCGTCCTCGGCGTCCTGCTCATCTTCCTGCCGTTTGCCTTTCGCACCCGCGAGGTTGCGAATCGGCTTCGCCTTGACCCGCTCGGGCGCTGGTTCACGAGGAATCGTGGCGGTGTCAATCGCCTTGGCCGGGGCAGACTTCGAGCGCGACTTCATATGCGCCAGCACCGAATCCCGTTCCTCGGGAGAGATGCTTGCCAGGGGCGAATTCTTGACGTTCAGCCCAACCTCGGTGCAAGCCTGAATCAGGTCTTTGCTGTCGAGGTTCAGTTCTTTCGCCAGGGCGAAGATCCGAATCTTCAATCGTAACTCCTCGTCGACGCGTCGGAGATTTCACGGGACATGACCCACGCGGGTCGGCGAAATCTCAAGGGGGACTCCGGTTTGCTCCAGGAGTCGGGGGAACCTCGTCACCCCACGGCGGCTTGAATTCTGCTTGCTACTGCGACGCCATCTGGTTGTCGCTACCGACAACCACTTTTAGGCCATCGTCCGCGTCGACAATGGTCCCGCCAACCGTTCGTTATGCTTGTCCGCTGCCCCCTTCGGCTTCACTGCTCGCATCGACTGTCTCTGGTGTTTCTGCTTCTGAAGGCATCTCTGCCGCCCTCTCCGCCGGTGATGATTCTTCGGCGGGGGCCGCCTCAACGGGAGCCACGGGCGGCTTGGGCTTCCGATCCAGCAACTTACCCCCATTGGCGTCTCGCTCGGCCTTTTCACTGGCCTTGCGAACCTTGGTCTCTTGCTCTTCGCGTTCCGATTCTTCCTCAGCCCGCGCGACAATCAGCTCGCACTCTTCAGCACTCAGTCCACTGAGCTCTTGCAAGTGGTCCGGCTCAATCACCGAAAGATCGTCAAAGCTGAAGAAGCCCTGCGACACGAGCGATTCAGCCAAGTCTTCGGTGACCTGCGTAATCTGAGAGAAGGCCTGAACCGAGCGATCAAGCTGTTCGTCGAGTTCTTCGCGGGTCATCACATCGATGTCCCACCCAACCAGCTTCGAGGCGAGCCGCACGTTCTGGCCCATCTTCCCGATGGCCAGCGACAGTTGATCTTCGCGAACGAGGACGATCACCTTGCCCAGCATCGGGCACATGATGACATCTTCGACTTCAGCAGGCTGCAGGGCATTCGGAATCAAGATGGGCAGTGAATCGTTCCACCGCACGATATCAATTCGCTCGCCATCCAGCTCCTCAATGATCGTTTTGATCCGCGATCCACGCACCCCGACACAGGCCCCGACGGGATCGATGCTGTTGTCGAAACACGACACAGCCACCTTCGAGCGGTAACCCGCTTCCCGCGACAACGACCGAACCTCAATGATCCGCTCGGTGACTTCCGGGATTTCGACTTCGAACAGCCGCCGAACGAGGTCCGGGTGCTTGCGGGACAACACCACCTTGATGCGAGTTCCCTGCTTGCGGACTTCGAGGACGATGGCCCGCACGCGGTCGCCGATCTTGTGAGTTTCGCCGGGGATCTGCTCGCTCCGGGGCAGCAAGGCTTCGACTTTTTCAAACTGAACCGTTGTGACGCTCTGGTCCACACGGGTCACAGTCCCGGTGATCAGGTGGGTCCGCCGCTCGCTGTACTCGTCGAACAGTGTGTCCCGCTCCGCTTCGCGGATCTTCTGGATCATCACCTGCTTGGCGGTCTGTGCGGCGATCCGGCCCAATTCAACGAGCTGCTCTTCCGGGACTTGGACCTCATCGACAAGGGCCGTCACCAGCCCGGTTTTTCGCTCAATTGAGACGGAGATCGCACAGTCTTCGCCGTAATGTTTGCGCGCAGCGGAAAGGATCGCTTGTTCGATGCCTTCGAACACGATCGATTCGTCAATCTTCTTATCGCGATGAATGGCATCGACGATTCGCAACACCTCGGGGCCGTTCATGGGCTGCACCACCACTTCCTGCCCGGAGCTGGCTCCGGGGAAATCCGCCACCCGCCCGGAGACTGCCCAAGCAGCCTTCGGGAACAAAAAAAGTGGGCACGTAGTCCCACTTTGTGACGCCGAAGAGGATCTCTTCAGCTTCCGGCGCACCACGACGAGCGAACGAATCCACCCGAAGCGTGACGATCGGCCTGGTTACGCCATTGCTGACATAAACAACCTCAAGAGCACGGGCTGTGCCGGACACCGAACCGGGGGCAAGGGACGCCTCAACCCCGACCTAGCAACGAAATCACTCCACGCCGAACTTCGGCGGGTAGAACTCCAGCAATCTCGCCCAGTTTCCCGCAAGAAACCGGAGCCAGTCGACAGAGAGACTCCGTCACAACCCCAGTAAGTTATGAATACGGTCTCTGAAAGTCAAGTATTCAAGCGAAACCAGACTCGATTCCGTCGAGCCATTAGTCAGGCATCTCGATCGATTCCATCTCGGCTGATAAATGGCAGCCGAGCGTTGACGCAAACTTTGTCGTCATCGGGGTCTTCGGCCTGGCGAAGGATGTCTCAGACACCCCCAACGATCGCATTGGCGATGCGAATTGAGCCTCAATCACCAATCGAGGCTCCGCTAAGTCAGGCTGGAACGACCCAAAGATCACTTGAATCATGGGGCGCGTCTTTACATGACTCGGAAACCGAGCCGGAAGAAACGAGATCCCGTACGGCTCGAAGCAGCGATCGACCTTTGACAGAGCTGGTAGGGTCGCCGCGGACCAAACCCTCTGAGCCGACGGCACCAAGTGAATCGCCGCTGCAAATAGGCAAGCCATGACACACATCGAGTCCAGAACGCGATTGCCATTCACCGGAGATGGAGTGCTCGGTGGCAGAACGAATGCGGCAGTGCTCTTGAGGTTCATCAATGGGAGAAATCAGAGGACGGAGAATCGCGGAAGTAGTGGAATCTACGTCGCGATAGCGGGCGGTCAAATCTTTTCCCCAAGCAAAGTCCCGGAATGTCGAGCATCCTTCGATTAACCCCACGAACCGTAACATCCCTGACTTTCGCCACAGCGTCGGAGAAACCCTTCACCCAAACTTCACCCGCGATTTGACCACACAAGAAACCCCTGTAGAATACAGGTCGATGCAGCACAACAGTCCGCGTTGGACAGCAGCGCTGCATCATCTCGGGGGCGATCGGTATTGACTGGTTCTCCTAGAGTGATGGTGGCGTGTCGTGGTTGATCAGCTGGCCACGTAAAAAGCCGATCAAAAATTAACTGCCAACAAGCAGTTTGCACTCGCTGCCTAGAGATAGGCATCGCTGGTCGAGGAATCCCCGCCTGAGGAGTCCAAAGACCAGTCACAAATTCGGGCTGGTCCGGAATCAAGACAGCTTGCTGTCGTGGGGATTATCCTCCGGATGAGACTTCGTCGTCCCCTGACGGGTTGAGGCTCTGCCTGCCGTGCCAACCCCCGTGACCCCAAACGACCGGCTACACACGTAGAGGCCCCACTTGAAGGTTCTCAGGACGCGGGTTCAATTCCCGCCGCCTCCAACTCGTGACTCTGTAAGGAGTTGCATCCGAACGAAAGCCCCGGAATTTCCGGGGCTTTTGTGTTTTCAGGGGAGTCGACTTGCCCCCAATTTCCTCCCACTTCCAACGGGTACTGCGCCTCATTCTGCGCCTCTTTTTCTTCGCCCCGAACAGCTGCGTCGATGTGTTCGTCCGTGGTCATCAAGTAGTGCTGCATGGCCACCCGTCACCACCTGAACCGGGTACGTCTCGACGAGTTCCGTCTCGCGACTGGCCCGCAGATTCGCGTTGAGCCAGCCCGCTGGTCCGAGCGCCCCCTTCCGGAATCGGGCATCGACAACGAACTCCGCCCCATCCGGTGCCGCCTCGAACGCCCGCTCCAGGTACGGTCGCAGCTCCGGGAAGAGTGGAATCGCCCTGTACGCCTTCCTGCATGATGCTCTGTCTTCGACGATCGAACCGTGATGCGGCAGACACATGCCGGTCAAGTGCCCTCTGGATGTGCGTTGACCACACACCGTTTACGCTTCGGTCATCAGACCGGTGTTCCTCTCTTGGAGGGGGACTCGCTAGGCTGCGTCCCGTCTCGGGCCACAACCGGCTCGATGCGGCACCCGCCAAAGGCGGGCGATGAATCGCGAATTGACTCTCGATGCGGCGATCAGCACGTTCGGGGAATCCGTACGTAACAAACTCACCAGCGTCGGGGCGACCGGTGAACCCGAAGAGCAGTTGCGGACTCCGTTGGACATTCTGATTCGGGAGATCGTCGAGTTGCTGGGTCTGCCGCGCGAGTCGGTGGACGTGATAGGTGAGACCCAGATTGCGGAGCTGAAGACCCGTCCGGACTTCGCCGTCTTACGCACCAAACTCCTCGTTGGTTTCATTGAGGTCAAAGCCCCCGGCAAGGGAGCGAACCCGCTCCGCTTCAAAGACCCGCACGACAAAGCCCAGTGGGACAAACTCAAATCGCTCCCGAACCTGATCTATACCGATGGGAATGCGTTCAGCCTGTGGCATGACGGGGAACTCGTCGCACTCATTCATTTGGAAGGCGATATCCAGTCGGCTGGCAAAGCCTTGCGCGGCCCGGAGACGCTCCTCAAACTGTTCAGCGACTTCCTCCTCTGGGAGCCCCAGCCGCCACGCACCGCGAAGCAACTCGCCGAGCAGTCCGCCCGCCTGTGCCGGTTCCTGCGGGACGAAGTGACCGAGCATCTAGCAGCGGGTAGTCCATCGCTCACCGCCCTGGCTCAGTTCAAAGGGGGCCTGTTCGAAGACCCGACCACTCTCCCGGTTACAGCCTCCCGGTCACTGCGGATCAACTCGAACTGCTGATCGAATCCTCTGAAGCCCGCTGGAAGAGCTTCAGCATCTATTCCGTTGCAGTCGGCCTCGATCGCTTGAACAAGCCCTCCATGAATCAGAGAATCTCAGCAATCATGGGTGCTTCTGGCTCACTGGCAAAGACGTTGGTACACTCAGCAAGCCGTCAGTCCAAAATCTCTGGGACGGTTAGTGTTCAGTGAGAGGACATCAGGGGCGTGAAGATCGCAAAGGCAAGACAAGCAACTCTGTTTGAAAATGGTCTGGACCACCCTGTCGGAGGTTTCACGGCTTTTTGTGACAGTATTGGTGTCTCAGAGGGACAAAACTGGGCAGATCGTTTTGGGATCGCTTTGCGGCAGTGGGCAACTAAAGCCATCAAACGTCCGATTCGAACGCTAAGTCTCTTTTCAGGCGTGGGAGGCTTGGACATTGCATTTCACGATGCTGGGTTTGCGATCTCGCACGCAGTGGAAATTGACGAGCGGTTCGCTGCTACACTCAGCGTGAATTCGGTTGCGGGCGGTTACCTTGAAGGATGTGAAGTCGTCTGCCGTGATATCCGTGAGTTTCACCCCAATTCAGATCTGGCAACAGACTTCATCATCGGCGGCCCTCCGTGCCAGAGTTTCTCTGCGGCTGGCCGCCGAGCTGCTGGTGTCATGGGAACACAAGATGACCGTGGTGTGCTTTTTCGTGAATACGTGCGATTGCTGAACACACTGAAGCCAGTGGGCTTCTTGTTTGAGAACGTGTATGGGATTACGGGTGCTGAAGGCGGGAAAGCGTGGGAGTCAATTCAGCGTGAGTTTACTGCGGCGGGGTACACAATTGCTTCTCGCATCCTAGACACTGCTGACTTTGGGGTGCCTCAACACCGAGAGCGACTCTTCATTCTGGGCATGAGGACAGGACGATTTCAATTTCCTCGCCCCACGCACGGGCCAGATTCCCCCGATGGTCGTAAGGCCATTTCGGCCTCCGAGGCCATTTTCGGAAGCGAGGCAAGTGACAAGGAAAAGGACGTATCACTAGGTGGACGTTTCGGGCATCTGCTGGCTGAGATTCCGCCCGGGCTCAATTACAGCTTCTTTACTGAAGAGATGAAGCATCCGAAGCCCATTTTTGCGTGGCGAACGAAATTCTCCGACTTCCTATACAAAGCCGCCCCTGATACACCAATCCGCACATTGAAGGCTCAAGGCGGGCAATATACGGGACCATTCCACTGGGACAACCGGCCCTTTGGGTTGTCAGAACTGAAGCGGCTCCAAACGATACCAGATGCATTCCAGATTGTAGGCAAACGGCAAGTTGCAATGCACCAGATTGGCAATTCGGTTCCTCCTCAAGTTGGAAGGATTCTCGCAATCTCCATCCTCTCGCAAGTGTTCGGGATCGGCTTACCAAGCGAACTCCCTACGCTAGAGGAACACGAACAACTCGGGTTCCGCACCCGAAAGCGAGGTCTGACGGCGGTCTACCGTGCTAAGGCAAGAATTGCGATTGGCAAAATAGGAGTGGCTGAGAAGACCGCCGACTCCAAGCGAAGCTATCGCGCTCGTCTGGGTGAAGATTTCGCGTGGCAGGTTAATGCCCAAGAAAGCAATCTTCAGATTGAATGTGACATCAGCGAACAGCAATGGGTGATCGCAGTGGCTCCACTAGGCGAGAAACGCAAGCGGACACCGACATTCGAAATTGCGGTTTCTGGAAACCCCTCAAATCCCTGGGGCATTGGAGAAACGAAGGTCTTTCTGAAAGGGTATGCTGCCACGCGAGACGTGTTTTTCGGAGCTTGGAAAGCTTTTGAAACAGAACTGATCCGGCTTGGGTTGAAGGCGGATTTGGTTCAACTCTGCGAGTATTACCAGTACACCCCAAGGTTTTTGAGTCGGATGACAGTGGTTGATGTCCAAGACCATAAGTGGGACATACTTGCGAAGGTGGTCGAGGGGGTCGGCACTCGGAAAATCCTCAAATCAAACATGCTGGCATCGGAGTGGGATGTGCAGACTGACGAGTTGCTCCAACTTGCCATGTGGCTGCGGTCTTTCGGGTACGAGGCTCGCAACAAGCTCACTAACGCGCAGATTCCTCAAGGAAGCTACTTGGTTCCATACTCATTCCCTACGCTTACACCACAAAGTGTGCAGCTTCGAAAGAGAATGGCGGTGGAAGTTGGCCAGTAAGAAGAAACAGAAAGACGTACCACGCCTTGAGGTCTACCAGCAACGGTCGGTGCTGATTCACGAGGACGGGGATTCTTTCCAGTTTGACGAGGGTAAACCCACGGCTACCGCCAAGCATCGACTGGAGAGGATCAAGCAAGAACTATCGACTGGATTCCTCACGAATATCATCACCGCCTGCAAGCAACCGGGATACACGTCTGACACTTTGGACGCGAAACATCTTGAATTGCTGTCAGGACTGGTTGATTCGGTGACGAGCGAAGTCGGAAGGGCCATCGTGGGCCTGACTGTTTTGCAGTTCACGGTCAAAGCGATCACGCCCGAACAGAGTATCAGACTTCACAAGGCAGGAGGCGGTGGCGGGAACTTTTCGTGGTGTGAAGGCATCCCGATGCGGGTGCTGGACAAAAACTTCATTACCCCCACACTTCGAGAGCATGGGCTGCTGAATTTGAACGCGGACGGGTTCATGATGACCCGCTCACTGGCGGAGAACTACCCGTACAGCAAGCT
>JAYSVZ010000007.1:0-2954 GCA_043718305.1 Planctomycetota bacterium
CTCTCCGAAAGCGGCCCAGACGCCCGATCTGGCAGCCCTCCCCGAAATAGACCAAACCCAAACCGTCCGCCGAACCCCCAACCATACCAAAAACTGACAACCTCTCCGCGATCCAACGTTGGTTCGCGGAGCGAAAGGCGACGATCATTTGTCGAATGCCCCTTGGCACATTCGAGCCGTGCAAGCCTGACGAATCTATCATCGTCCCAGGATTCGGTGGCATCAAGCACAATTGCATGCAATGTTGCATTTTTATCTCCCTGCCACGCCCGCCAATGTTCATCGAAATTCGAAGACAGATGCGGGATCGTCCACTCGCTCCCACTCTTCTGTCATGTGATGCATGCCATCAACGTTTATCTCGCATTTCATGTGTGTTTTCGTGTGTTCCGAGAGTGACAACTCGATCTGGGATCCGATCACAGCGAGGAAATCCTTGCTGCCGTACTTTGGTACCTCCGTGATATTCAAGGGGTCGTAATAACCGCCACCGGTTGAATACGTACCACCATGGCAGTTCATCGCCGACTTCGCGAGGTTGTCTACCCAAAGCACTTGGTAGACGCCATTGAAGTACAACTTAAGCTTGGTGACTCCATCGTTTTCCCAGTCTCTTTTGGAGGTACTCGACAGTCTCCACAACCCCTCTGGAAACTGCGATGAGCTGGGGACATCTCTCCTTATCCATCCGGTAAGTTTTAGGCCATTTGTTCTAATTTCATTATTCACCGCTGACTTCACGAGGGATGCAAGTTCGTCCGGATTCGAAAACCCTTGAACATTTTGTTGCCTCATTTTGGACTGGAAACGCTCGAGTTTTTCTCGCATCAAGGCATCTGTCTCGCATTTACCTTGTTCAACCTTACCGATGTTATTGTGGATAAACGGAATGCATGGAATGCATCTCTTCTTTGCGTAATCCCATTCAAGCTCCGTGAAGCTGACATCAGAAGAAGGGGCAATTGCCCCATATCTCGCCTGACTGATGGAAATTAGTATGTCGCAATTGTCGAGAAACGAGTTAATAAGATTGATGGTCACCTCGCTGGATGATGGAAAATATTCCATGGCTTGGGGTATGTGGCCATCTTCAAGTAAAGCCTTGAATACTTTTGCCCGCTCTTCCTTGAGGTCCAACTGGGTTGAGCTGACAAAGACGCTGAATGCTCTGTTTTTCTTCATCGTGTTACTCCTCCACCTCGTTCCCAAGCTCCGGCTAGCTCCGGCTTGGGAACGCATGTCCCCGAAGCTCTGCTTCGCCGCGTACCCGACGACTCACTCTACTGCCAGTCGGTCACGATCTCAATCAAGCCCGGTTGCCTCGACCGGGGCCACTGGCGAGGGCTTTGACTCGCCAGTGGATTCGCAGAAAAACGTCTACAAGACACTGGTGCCCGCTTGTGGCACACGGAGCAGCTTAAATGCTGGACTTCAACCCTACTTCCGCGCACTCGCATGCTTCAGCGACACCCAAGCTCCATTTTCTTGGCTACTCGCGACGCATTGCTGGATGAAGTACATCCCCTCGACGCCGTCGTAGACGTTCGGGTAGATCGTGTCGCGGGTTTCGAATTTCTTGCCAGCGGCCCGGTCGGCCATCGAGTCGTAGGCGAACCGGTAGACGTTGGCGAAGGCTTCGAAGAATGCCTCTGGGTGGCCACTTGGCAGGCGGCTGCTGGCTCCCGAGAGGGCGCTCAGGTAGGGGCCGCCGTTGCGGGTGTAGATCTGGTGCGGTTGACCATTCTTGCGGACGATCAGCTCGTTGGGGTTCTCCTGTCGCCAGGAGACGGCCCCCTTGGTTCCGTCGACTTCGATGAACAGATCGTTTTCGCGACCGTGCGAAATCTGGCTGGCGGTCACTGTTCCCAAGGCTCCGTTCTCCATCCGGATCACGGCATGGCCATAGTCATCCAGCGCTCGCCCCGGTTCGAACACCTTGAGATTGCAAGAGAGATCGGTCGGCAGCAGCCCCGTCATATACCGCGCCAAGTTATAGGCATGCGTCCCGATGTCGCCGAAGCAGCCCGCGATCCCCGACTGCTTCGGGTCAGTCCGCCACTTCGCCTGCTTCTGGTCGGACGACTCCAGCCGCGTCCGCAACCACCCTTGAATGTAGTTCGACCGAAAGGCGTTGATCTCACCCAACTCGCCGCCGAGAACCATCTCGCGGACCTGCCGCACGAGGGGGTAGCCGGTGTAATTGTGCGAGAGGGCGAAGACGACCCCGCTCTTCTCGACCAGTTTTTGCAGGTCTTCCGCTTCCTTCAGATCGAAGGTCATCGGCTTGTCACAGACCACGTTAAAGCCCGCTTCGACAGCCGCTTTGGCAATCGCGAAGTGCGTGTGGTTCGGCGTCGCGACGGTCACGAAGTCGATCCGCTTGTCGGCGGGCAGGGCCTTCTCGGCAGCGATCATTTCGGCGACCGAGCCGTACGCCCGATCAGCCTTAATGTCATAGGCTGGAGCGGAGGCCTTGGCTCGAGCTGCGTCTGACGAGAGCGCCCCAGCGACCAGTTCGGCGCGGTTGTCGAGGACCGCTGCTGTCGCGTGGACGCGACCGATGAAAGAGCCCTGCCCTCCCCCGACGAGAGCCATGCGGAGCTTGCGATTGAGTGAGCCGTTGGTCGTTTCCATGGTGCATCATCCTCTGAGTTGTCAAGTCAGCGGAGGACATCACCTACCGCCTGGAACGTTCGCAGAATACTCGCCGGACGGGGTGAGAATCAACGTAGTGTGGGGGGCATCAATGCCTGCGGGTGTAGGAAGAGATTACGGGATTTTGAAATTCATAGGGTTTCCCAGTAGGGAGCCCATTGATCGCTGTAGGCGAGGCTGCACAGGCCGGCCATGCGCTCTCCGGCGGGTGCATTCGTCCAATGGTGGTAGTCCACTGTTCAGGTGACCAGGGCGAGGGTTTTCCAGGTTTGGTGCCAGTGGCCGTTGAGGTCGGTGGC
>JAYSVZ010000061.1:0-8098 GCA_043718305.1 Planctomycetota bacterium
TTTCGGGCCGGACTTTGGACCAGTCCTTCTTAGCAGTTTTCTGTAATAGGCTGAGTTCGTCCAACGTCAATTCGATGCGAGCCGGATCAGCGAACAGCCCACCGTTGAAATACCCGACCCCCTTGTACCGCCCGCCCGCTGTCCTGCCGGGGGTGTTCATCTCAACGAACAAGCCACCCAGCAAGTCGTAGGCTTCACGCGGACTGTGGCAGTCGGTGAGCAGTTGAGTGACGGTGTATTGTTCCAACAGTCCGATGTCTTCGGCGAACAGCGAGATGAGCATCTGCAGAATGAACCGCTGTGCCAGCGGTCGTTCGATCTTCCGGGCGATGAGCTTGTTGAAGCAGGCCGCCAGATGATCCGCCGCCTCGCGCGTCACAGCCTCATGATCGTTGCCGAAGACGGGCTTCTCGTCATTCGGAAAGAGAAACGCCAGTGGTCCCCACTTCTCGGGCAGTTCCTTGAGCTTGACCGTGTCGAGCGGTGTGTCGATCTGGGCACTGTCGAAGTCGTAGACCCAAAACTCGTCGAAATTGCAGAGTACGACATACTTGGGACGGTTCGGGGCCAGCCGGACCCAGTAATCGAACGCCTGCCGGTAATGCTTCGCCAAGTTCTGGCCGCGCTTCTTCATTTCGATGAGAACGACCGGCTTCCACACATAGTCGGCGAAGGCCGTCCCGCCGCCGTCCTCCTTCGCTTTGCGGATGCGAAACTCGCCCTGACCACCGACATCCAACGACCCCTTCTGGCCGAACCCCTGAAACAACCGATCAAGAAAGACGTGCGCCTCGCCCTTTTCATCACCGCGAATGTGCCTCGCCGTCCAATCGACGAACTCTGTCAGTCGCTGTTGTCGTGAGGTGTCCATTAGGAGGTAGTAACAGTTTGGGTGCCTGCTTGTCGAGCGATTGCGTCTCGTTTCTGAAGGCAACCTGGTGTTTGGGAAAAGCGGACGAGCAAAGATTCGCAGGACAGGCTCGCTGCCAAAAGTAGGATGGGCAATCCTGCCCGTCCCCGAGCGACGCACGAGCGTTGAGAGCGGGTGGCATGGGGCGGAGGTGATTAGGTGCCCAGGTGGACTCGTGTTGGTGGGTCACGCACAGTGGGGACGCGCAGGAGTGCCCATCCTATGGGGAATTACATCGCCGCGCGGCGGCCCGGTTTGGCTTTCTCGAAATGCTCTGTGCCGCAGCCGCCGGCGGTGGGCAGCAGCTTGCCGGGGCTGCACAGGCCGTCGGGGTTGAAGACTTGGCGGATGTTGCCCATGACTTCGATGTCGACTCGGGTGAAGAGGTAGTGGCGGTGTTCGTGGGGGGCGTGCATGAGGCCGTGTTGCGGAGTTTCGCCTTCGGCGGGGGGGCACATGAAGCTGATCTTTTCAACGCCGATGCCGTGCTCGCCGGTGACGCTGCCTCCGAGTTCGATGCACTTGGAGAGGATCGCGTCGCCCGCTTGAATCACGCGCTGGACCTGGGCCTCGTCGCGCTCATCGAACAGCAGAATCGGGTGGATGTTCCCATCCCCAGCGTGAAACACGTTCACGATCCGCAGCTTGTACTTCTCACTCGTCTCCAGGATGAAGTCCAGAATCTGCGGCAGCTTGGTGCGGGGGACGACGCCGTCCTGGGTGCAGTAGCTGGGGGAGAGGCGACCGATGGCTCCGAAGGCTTGCTTGCGGCACTTCCAGAGGAGGGCTCGTTCGTCCGGTGAGTTGGCCATGCGGACCTCGCGGGCTCCGTGGGCTTGGCAGAGGTCGACAATGCGGGTCGCCTCACCATCGACGGCGACTTCCAACCCATCGACCTCAATCAGTAGCACCGCCCCGGCATCGAGCGGGAACCCGAAGTGGAACGCCGCCTCCAACGCCTCGATGATCCCATTGTCCATCATCTCCAAGGCAGCTGGGACGATCCCGGCCCCGATGATGGCGGAGATGGCCTCGGTCGCGCTGCGGACGGTGTCGAAAACGCCGAGCATGGTGCGGTAGGCCACCGGGTCGCGACTGAGCCGGACCCAGATCTTAGTCACCACGCCGAAGGTCCCTTCGCTGCCGACGAACAGCCCGGTCAGGTCGTACCCCGGCGTGTCCTCGCAGGGGCTGCCGAATTGGATTTTTTGGCTAGTGGGGAGAACCACTTCCACGGCGAGGACATGGTTGACCGTCACGCCATACTTCAGCGTATGCGGCCCGCCGGAGTTGGTCGCCACATTGCCGCCGATGGTGCAGGCCCCCTGCGACGATGGGTCGGGGGCGTAGTGATACCCGCTCCCCTTCAGGTGATTGGTCAGATGCACATTCACCAGCCCCGGCTCGACGATCGCGTACCGGTCGCGGAGGTTGACCTCTAGTATTTTTCGCATCTTGGTGAGGCAGATCATCACCCCGCCGCCGACGGCCAGCGTGCCGCCCGCCAAACTCGTCCCGGCCCCGCGCGGGACGAAGGGGACGTTGTGGGCGAGACAGACTCGGACGATGGCTTCGACCTGCTCCGCTGAAGTGGGAAAGATCACGAGGTCTGGCACCTGCTTCTCGACGATGTACCCATCACACTCATAGACCAACCGCTCATCGGCCTCGGTCAGGAGGTTCTCGTTGCCAACGATCTGACGCAGTTCGGGAATGAGGGTGGTGACCATAGAGGCATCGCTTCGAGGGGGTGAAACACTGAAATCGTGGCTCAGAATCGGGTTCAGTACAGTAACTCGAATCGCCAGCGAGGGCGAGCGGACACCCGATTTCCCTCAACCTCTCGGAGATTCGCTCTCCCAGCCCAATTGACCCCTCACCTAGGTCGGCGTAGAGTGGATCATGGCGGCGAGCCGTCGCGCCCTGCTCCTGATCCTTGAATTGACTCTGCATGACCACGCCGAACCCGCCGACGCCGTCCAAGCCCGATCGCACGCCTGACCGGCCGACCGGATTCACGATGTGGTATCTGCTGGTTGCCGCTGGGGTGCTGTTTCTTTCCTGGTACTGGCTGGCCACTCAGCGGCTCGGAAAAGAGCTCAGCTTCGGCGAGTTTCGCGCGGAGATCGCCTCGGGAAAATACAATGTCCAGAATGTCCATGAACTGAAGTTCGGTCGAGCTGCGATCACCTTTCAAGACCAGCCCGAGCCGGAACGCGACCTGCTCTCTCCATTTCGAACCGACGGGGCCAACTCCGTCACCAGTCGGCTCACCCGGTTCCATGTCAACATTGGAGCGATTCCCGAGCAGTCGCTCGATAAGCTGAATGACCAGTTGGCAGCAGCGAAGATTCTTGTCCGGGGCCAGGAGCCGGTCGTCGAGTGGTCGTCCCTGGTGACGCTGCTGCTCATGGTGATGACCCTGGGGTCGTTGCTCTTCTTTTTCCGCCGCATGACTGGACCGGGGACGGCGATGTCGTTCGGTCGCAGCCGGGGCAAACTCTTCGAAGGGGAAGAAACCCGAGTCACCTTTGACAAGGTGGCGGGGATTGAAGAGGCGGTCGAGGAGCTGCGCGAGATCGTGGAGTTCTTGCGAACCCCTGCGAAGTATCAGGCGTTGGGCGGTCGCATCCCGCGCGGCGTGCTGCTGGTCGGCCCCCCGGGTACGGGGAAGACTCTGTTGGCAAAAGCCGTGGCGGGTGAGGCGGGCGTCCCGTTCTTCAGTCTCTCCGGATCAGACTTCGTCGAGATGTACGTCGGTGTGGGAGCGGCGCGCGTTCGCGATATGTTTGCCCAGGCGATTGCCAAAGCCCCCAGCATCGTCTTCATCGACGAACTCGATGCCCTCGGCAAGACGCGCGGCAGTGGGATGCCCGGCGGGCACGATGAACGGGACCAGACCTTGAACGCGCTGCTCGTCGAGATGGATGGGTTTAGCTCGGACGAGAGCGTGATCGTGATGGCGGCGTCGAACCGACCGGAGACACTCGATCCCGCCTTGATGCGGCCCGGACGGTTTGACCGGCATGTCCTCGTCGACCGGCCTGACTACAAAGGACGCGAGGCAATTCTCAAGGTTCACACAGTTCGCATCAAGATGGCGGACGATGTCGACCTGACCAAGTTGGCCAAGCTGACGCCCGGATTCGTGGGGGCCGACCTGGAGAACCTGGTCAACGAGGCGGCACTCCTCGCCGCGCGCAAGAACAAGACCTCGGCCACGATGGCCGAGTTCGAAGAGGCCATCGACCGCGTCAGCATCGGCCTCGAAAAGAACAGCCGGATCATCAAAGAGGACGAGAAACGCCGCATCGCCTGTCACGAGTCGGGCCACGCGCTTATGGCGTCCAGCCTGCCCAATACCGACCCGGTCCACAAGATCTCGATCATTCCCCGGGGCTTCGGCGCGCTGGGCTACATGCAACAGCGGTCCGAAGATGACAAGTACATCATCACGCAGTCCGAACTTGTCAACGAAATCTGCGTCCTGCTCGGCGGGATCGCGGCTGAGGAAGAGATCTATCAAGAAGTGGGAACCGGTGCCCGCAATGACCTCGAACGAGCGACCGACACCGCCCGCCGGATGGTGACACAATACGGCATGAGTCCCAAACTCGGGCGGATCAACTACACCGTCACCCGCAGCTCTCCATTCCGCTACGGCGAAGGTCAGCAAGCAAGCCATGTCCACAGTGAGCAGACCATTCGCGAGATCGATCTCGAAGTGAAACGGATCGTCGACGAGTGCATGGAGACGACCCGCGAGATCATGCGATCGCGACGAGCTGTGCTGGAGCAGATCACGAAGGAGTTGATCGAGGTAGAGGTTATGGACTCCGACCAGTTACAAAAGATCCTCGACGCCCACCGGACGGGGCCGCAGCTCAAGCCGGGAACGTTTGTCGAGAAGCCGATGCGGGAAGAGCCTGAAATCCGGGCCGATATACTGCCAGCAGAGGGTTCAGCCTGACGCGAGACAGTCGAGACAGTATGGTTGCGTTAAGACTTCTTAGCGTTTAGTTCACGCAGAGATCACCCCGGTAGTCATTACATCCGTTTTAATCGTTGCAATCCGTTTATCCCATATAATCGGCATTACTCCACAACGTCTTGTGGAAATGAACATTGCAACAAATGTAGTCCATTGCGGTCCGATTCAGGCCATCGACGCGGTACGGGTTGTGCGGGTTGTAGGGGTTGCACCAGCGCTGAGTGCCGTGGGAACTGGCCGAGCGCTGGCGACTTTCCCTGGGGGACCGACGAGCGATTTATGACAGCGAGCGTGTGTGGCGACGTGAGACATCGCCATGTCGTTGGTTGTCGCGGGGTGGCGAGACCGAGCGGAGCTCCATTCAGCGCTGTGTCAGCGTTGAATTCGGAATGTTCCCGGAGATCCGCTTCAGGACCGGCTGCACGGTTCTCTCACGCCCCGCGCAACCTTGTCTTGCCGCTGATCAAATGGCTCCGATGTCGAGTGAGGACACAAATCATGCTGCGACTAGTGAATGATCTCGTGAAAGACGAGTCGGGTTTTATCATCTCCGCCGAGCTCGTCCTGATCTCGACAGTGTTGGTGATTGGACTGGTGACTGGGCTGACTTGCCTCCGCAATGCGGTGAATGCCGAGCTGACCGATGTGAGTTGTGCCCTGCGGTCCCTCGACCAGAGCTACTGCTACACGGGGTTTCATGGCTACAAGTGTGACCCCTGCGGGCCGGTCTTGAAGGCGTGGACAGCGGGTTCGTCGAACATGATCGATGATGAATCGACCCATGATCTCGACGGAGAACCAACCAGGGATGACCATTCACGCCACAAGGCGGGCGATCATCACGACCAGGATCACCATCGCCAACACGATGATGATGACCGCAAAGATGATGATGATGATGACCGCAAGGAGCACGCCGACAAAGACCATGCTGACAAGCCGGAACACCACAGCCGTCAGCACGACGACAAAGAGCACGGCGACGACGATCACGACGACAAAGAGCACAAGCACGGTGACGATGATCACAGAGATCGCGACGATAAAGAGCATCACGACAAGAAGGATCACGACGACCGTCAACGCGACGACAAGGAGAAGGCTCACGACCACAAAGACCGCCACCACCACGAGCATGGCGATCGACTCGTCCCAACTCCCGAGGCCGCGTCAGCTCCTTGCGGAACCCCTTGCCGGACTTGTGGAGCGGTTCATCACTCACCGTGTCGGACTTGCGGATCAGCTCACTATGCTCCCTGTCGCTCTTGTGGAGCGGTTGACCATGGCCCCCATGATGCATGCGGGACTTGTGGGGCGATGGCTCCCACCCCCTGCCAATCCTACAACCAGACTCTGACGCCCTTTGATTCAGTCGTCCCGATGCATGTCCCAGCGACTAGCGGATCGCTGGTGATCCCACCCCTCCCGACAGACTCCATCCAGATCCATCCGGAATCAGCACCGGTCTCTGAAGTTCCGACGCCCGTGGACGGAACTTCAACGTGACTCGCGACCGCTATACGCCACCAGAAACATCCTGGAACTGGTAGCTGCCTGGCCACCATCAGTGACCCCATTCCGGCTCCCCTCTCCCGCCGAGAGTCCTCGGGATCCCTCGGAGGTTGGGCTGCGGGTGACAGAGCCGTGTGGCAAGACATCTCCCGAAACGGCACACGCTGATTCTCGTTCCCAACGCCATGCCTCCCTGATGAGGCATGGCGTCTTTTCATTTCGTGAGGCGTGTGCAACAGGAAAGTCGGTACATCTTGAAGAACCATTGCGAGGCGACACGCCCCGGTGGATTGCCCCACGGAACACCCAGCACGGCGTAACCGCAACCATTGAGGAAAGAGGTCCGGCGCGACCGGCTGGGTGTTCCGTGGTTCCACCTTCTGAGTGGAGCAGACCTCGACCGCCAGTGAGTCAGGGCCTTGGCACTATGAACCTCGGTGGTGGGGCGAATGGAGGCGAACTGACTACTTTTCTGATGCACACACGAGGCGGCCATTTCAATCAAACCGATTGGCCTCGCAAGAAGCCCGAAGCCTCGATCAACGGCTCAAGCTCCGTTCCCCGCATGGTGCGGGTCAGAATGGGCGTCGTCATCACCGTTGTCAGCAACGCCATGATCACCAACATGCAAAAGACACTGTCGGGAATCACCCCGAGATCCTTACCCACGTTGACGACCACCAGTTCCATCAGGGCGCGGGTGTTCATCATCACCCCGATGCATGCCGCCTCGCGCGGACGACTTCCCGTGAACCACGCCGCTAAGCCACAGCCGCCGAACTTGCCGACGATTGCCGCCAGCGACACCAGTCCGCAGAAGATCCACAACTGAGTCGTCCCAAGCGAACCAATATCGGTGCGTGATCCGGTGTAGGCAAAGAAGATCGGCAGGAAGAACGCCGTCACAAAGTCCTTCATCCGGCGGCCCACAGCCTCTCGAAACTCGTGCTCGTCAGAGAGAATCGCGCCCAGTAGAAACGCTCCGAAGATGGCGAAGATCCCAATCAGATTGGTTACGATTGCACAGGCGAAGATGATCGCAATTAACCCGGCCAAGTGATTCACACTCAGCTCTGAACCGCCTCGCATGATCCCCGCGATCCACTTCTTCAAGATCGGTCGCACCACGTAAATCATCGCGAGGGCAAAGACGACCGTGTTGACCAGCATCAGGGTCGTCTGCATCCAGTCGATCGAACCGCCCGCCTGGCGCGAGGTCACGAGGGCCGTCACTGTCGCGAGCAGAATCCACCCCAGGGCATCGTCCACCGCAGCTGCAGAGATCGTCAGCACCCCAATCTTGGAGCGCGTGATCCCCAACTCCATCATGATTCGCCCCAGAACCGGGATGGCCGTGATCGACATGGCGGTGCCCATAAAGAGCATGAACCCGACCTTGTCGATCGACTGATCGAGCGCGGGATACATCCAGCCAGCCAGTCCCCACCCCAGCAGAAACGGCAGCAACACCCCCGTCAGCGAGACGGCGATCGCCGACTTTCCACTGACCTTGAGGTGTCGAAAGTCGAACTCCATCCCGATCAGGAATAGCAAGAACACCAATCCCAACTGACTGAACCCGGTCAGAATCCAACGCAACAGTTGATCCGATAGACCAATCGGAACTCCCTCCAGTACGGGGTGAAAGATCGCATTAAACGTCTCCGGAGAGAGTTTCCCCAGCA
>JAYSVZ010000601.1:0-3912 GCA_043718305.1 Planctomycetota bacterium
GGGCCGCTTGTTTTCCGTCGATTCGCAAGACGACCTGATAAGCCCCCGGTTCCAGCGATTCGTCCAGTTGAAACCAGAAGTGGCCCCGCAGGTTCTCGCGGGAAACGACCTGCCACAAGCGGCGGTGAATCTGGCCCGTCTCGTCGAGCAGATGGACTTCGACGAACATGTCCTCGTGCGGCGGTTGTAAGCTGCATTGGATGCGGGCCTTTTCCCCTTGAGTAAAGGTCTGGCGGCGGTCGACGAGGGTGTCGTTGAACATCACCGAGCCGATATCGAGGGCGAAGACCTTGTCGGTCACATGAACGGTCGAGTCGTTCCGCAGCAGTTCAGCCACGCGCTCCTCGGAAATCGGCTGGAGTGAGTGTCGCCCCTCCGCTCGTCGCTCTTCAAACGGATCGGACATGCGGTCGATCCCGACTCCGAGCAAGTACACAGCACCGATCGCTCCGGCCCAAGCGACGAGACTCGGGATCCGGAATCGCGTTGACGGGACCACGACCAGCGGTTCCTGGGCAACTCCCGTCAGGCCCCACTTGGCCCGCCACCATTCCAGGTCGGCCTGATCAGCCCACGCCAGATAGATCGCAAAGTAGATCAACGGAAAGACGTATAGGCCGAGCGTCAGCATCGTCATCACATGGAAGAAGACTCCCAGCCCGAGCATGATCAGCCGGGGCACTCCGCGCCACGCTACAAACAGAAACAGGATCTCCCACACCACCGTGACGTAAGCCATCGAGATGATCAGCCCTGGATACTGCGTCAGAAACTCTCCCAACGGATTGGCCACATTGACGTTCGTCAACATCCAATAACGTAAATGGTCCCCGGTGAAGAACGCGGGCGTGTGGAGCTTCGTCATCGTTGAACCGAGATAGACGACCCCGATCAGGATCTGAATCAGCCGTCGGGGCCACACGGCCGCCTCTTCGGGAAGAGGAGTCCCCCGCCGCCGGGCGAGCCAGGCATCGACCGACCAGAGATGACCACAGTTCGACATGGCCAGGATGGCCAGAACATGCGTCGCCACAACGGTGTACTTCGTGATCGTGCTGATCATGTCGAGCATCCCGAAGTAGGCCGTCAGCCCCGCAGCCACCGCCAGCGACAAGCGGGTCCGCCAACCAACACACGTCGTGATCAGCGACAGGATCAAGACCGCATACAAACCCATCGCCACGGGTGAAGTGGGGATCGGCAGAAAGTCGGGCTGAGAGTAGCTGAGCCAGATGGGAGTCGGGGCTCCGTCTTGGGAGTAGAGCTCGCGTACTCGAAAGACCCGGTGCAGCGTCGGGATGAGAAGCACGAGCGCGATGGCCATTCGGACCAGAGCCAGCCCTACCGGGCGCTCGGATGCGAAGAAAAAGTGCTCGATCTTGGCGAGCCAGGATGGTGCGAATGATCGGGATGGAGAGTTCATGGGATCACCTTCTTAACGGACCGTCGCACGGCGACGAAGTCACCGATGCCTGACCGCTTCACTCCGAGTGACTCACCGGTCGGACGCCACTGGGCCCGAACCCTTCAGTCGTCAAGAACGGCCGCTCAGCCATCTTCTGCTGCAACCGCGGGTTGTCCGTAATGGCCACATACGAGAGCCAGCCACTCCAATCGAGGTATCGCTGGAGATACTCTCCCTCGGGGCTGACGACCACCCGCGTGCGGTAGTAGCTGCGTGGTTCTTTGGGCTGTTCGTAAAGCTGAGCCCAGAGTGGTTCGGGGAGGTTGTACTTCTTGGACCAGGCCTCTTCGACAAGGATCACCTGCGCGATCTCTTCATGGTCCGTATGGGCCAGGACATGTTTGGCAATGGCTCCCGTAAACGAGGCGGTGCCGTCATAACTGCTGCGGGGAGCTGATCCAAACGGAACAAACTCTCCCCACGGGACGGGCGTCAGTTCGTAATACTGCCCACTGACCCCTTCGGCGATCATATGTTCGCGGACTTCGTACCCGCCCCATCCGCAGTACATGTCCCAAATTAGAAAATACATCCCGACATGATCGGTCGACTTGTACCCGATCGTATGACTGACCAGCCCGAATCCGAGCACAGCCAAGTAAGTCGCAATCACCATGCCTGCCGCGCAGCGTTTCATCGCCTAGCCTCCCTGCCAGGATCGAACCCATGAGGCGAGGTTATCCGCCAGAAGGCGAGGGGAAGTCAAGAGGAGTCGGCGAAAAGTGCCGGTTCTTGGGGCGTACGACATGTTTTGCGCATCAGATCGGAAAGTGCGTCTCGCGCTCCCCAGCGGTCCCTCAACTCTCAACTCCCGACGAACCTTAATCCAGTGGAAACTTCCCGATGTAGTCGTTCAGGTTCACCTCGGGGAGGTTCGTCTGGGACTTCTTTCGGATGAGGCAACGTCCAATCACCAGTGCATCCATCTGCGTGGCTGCGAAACAGTTCCAGGCGTCCCGCGGCGAGCAGACGATCGGTTCGCCGCGGACGTTGAAACTGGTGTTGATGACTAGGGGACTGCCGGTCTGGGTGTGGAACTCGGTGAGCAGTCGATGGAACCGAGGATTCCGCGTCGCATCGACCGTCTGCATGCGAGCGGAGCAATCGACATGGGTGATCGCCGGGACAGTGGAGCGGACGGAGTTGATGGAGGAAAGTTGAGGGTTGAGAGTTGAGGGTTGAGGGTCAGGGGATGGGCCTAGGCCCTGGCCCCTAGGCCCTAGGCACCTTCTCCCCTCCTCCGTCAGATGCTCCTCCCGGACTTGCGACACCAGCAGCATGTAAGGGCTGTCAAGGCCCGGCGTCGCTTCGAAGTACTCATGCACATGCTCGCGCAATACAGCCGGGGCAAACGGTCGGAATGATTCGCGGTACTTGGTCTTGAGATTCATCACCGATTGCAGGCTGGCACTGCGGGCATCGCCGAGGATACTGCGGCTGCCGAGGGCGCGCGGGCCGAACTCCATGCGGCCTTGCATCCAGCCGACGACTTGTTCGCGGGCGAGGATCGCGGCGACCTCGCGGCAGAGTTGGGCTTCGTCCTTGATGAACTCGTAGACGACACCGTTCTGGTCGAGGAAGGCCTGCGTCTCGTCGTCGGTAAAGTCGGGACCGAGCAGTGAACCTCGCTGGTGGTCATGGCCGGTGGTGATGCGAGGCTTGCCCAGAATCTGATGCCACGTAAACAGCGCTGCTCCGAGCGATCCCCCCGCGTCCCCGGCAGCGGGCTGAATCCAAATGCTCTCGAACGGGCCTTCGCGCAGAATGCGGCCATTGGCCACGCAATTGAGAGCGACACCGCCCGCGAGACAGAGATGCTTCGCCCCCGTCTCCTGGTGCAGGTGCCGGGCAATCCGCAGCAGAATCTCCTCCGTCACCTTCTGCACCGAGGCGGCCAAATCCATCTCCCGCTGCGTAATGGCCGACTCCGGCTTCCGCGGCGGGCCTCCAAACAGAGCAGCGAACTTCGGCGAGGTCATCGTCAGACCATTGCAGTACCCGAAGTACGACTGGTCCATCCGGAACGACCCGTCCGGCTTCAAGTCGATCAGATGCTTCAGGATCAGATCAGCAAACCGTGGCTCCCCATACGGAGCCAACCCCATCAGCTTGTATTCGCCAGAGTTCACTTTAAAGCCGGTGTAGTAAGTGAAGGCCGAATACAGCAGACCCAACGAGTGCGGAAAACGCAGCTCGCTGAGCAGTTCGATCTTGTTGCCGCGACCGACGCCGAGGCAGGTTGTGGACCACTCGCCAACCCCGTCGAGCGTGAGGATCGCGGCCTCATCAAACGGCGACGGGAAGAAGGCGCTAGCCGCGTGCGACTCGTGATGATCGGTGAAGACGTAGCGGCCTTTGTACTTCCCGCCGAGCCCTTGCTTGAGTTCTCGCGGCAGGAAGAGCTTCTCCTTGAGCCAACTGGGGATCGCGGTGCGGAAGGATTCAAA
>JAYSVZ010000602.1:0-12428 GCA_043718305.1 Planctomycetota bacterium
CGCTGCAAGACGTGCTGTTCGAAACAGGCCCAACTGGTGGGATGACACTTGCGACGAACTTCGATGAGCACGCTGTCGAGAATCGATTGTCGCCGTGGACTCGAATCTTCGGGACAGGGTTCGCCAGCCCGGACTTCACTCATGATCTCGCTGTTGACGCGAACTGGTCCCTGGCGGCGGAACCAGTCGATCGCGGAGTTCTTCACGATCCGCTTCAAGAGTCGGCGAAACCCGCCCTCTTTCGGGCGGTAATCGAACTTCGGCATCAGTCGGCAGAGGATCACCCACACATTCTGAATGATGTCTTTCTGATCCTGTTCGCAATGTCCATACGGGCGGGCGTAATCGACCAGCACCTCACCATAGATCCGGGCGAACTCCTTCCAGTCATCGGGACATGACGTTGATCGCAGCCGAAACAGTAGAGACGGTCGTGTAAGTGACATTCGCCAGTATCCCTCGTAAGCCAGATCAAGCCGCAGTCGCAGTGGGAGGTCTCTGAGGAGCGCAGTGACCATCCACCATGAATACGCAATGTTCCCGGTGACTCTTACAGGGAAGTTGCGTGGAATTCGTCGCCCCTGCGTAGAACTCGTTGAACTCTGCGCTACGACGCGTGCATAGCAACTCAATTCTTGAACGATCCTTTCGAACGATGACTCACGAGCGACGTTTTCAGAGGCATGGCAAACTTTGACTCCGCAGAATCGATCGATCGGTTATAAGTCAGGACTCTGTCTGGGGAAGATTTTCCGAAGATGACGCCATCATGTGAAACAAGGTTCTTCATGACTGACCGAACGATGACGCCTGATGAGATTGAGCGCGAGCTGGCCACCCTGCCCGGTTGGGAGTTTCGTGACGGCTGGTTGCGCCGGGCTTACACGACGCCGGGTTGGACACATACATTGCTGTTGACGAACCAGATCGGGTTTCTGGCGGAAGCGGCGTGGCATCATCCGGACCTTGAACTTGGATACGCCCGAGTCGTCGTGAAGTTGCAGACGCACAAGGTCCGCGGTATGACGCTCATGGATTTTGCGTTGGCGCGTAAAATCGACGAGGTGGCCCTGTGGCTACCCGACCAGGACTCACCGCTCAAAGGCTTCCCGAAGTCGTGGATTCGATGAGGAAGAAGCGTCAGCCATCAGCCGTCAGCCGTCAAACTTCCCCCTTTTCCCCTGCATCGCTCCCATGAAAATCATCCGCTACCGTGACTCCTCCGGCACCACCCACTTCGGCGTCCAGCACGCCTCCGGCAAAGCGACCCGCGCCACCGGCGGGCCGCTGGGCCCTTGGACCGATACCGGCGAGCCTGCCGATGCCCGGACATTGCTCGCTCCCGTTGATCCAGTCGACATCCTCTGCATCGGCCTGAACTACCGTAAGCACGCTGACGAAGGCGGCAAGCCGTACCCCGAGTTCCCGGTCCTGTTCATGAAGAACAAGGGCACCGTCCAGAACCCCGGCGGGCCAATCATCATCCCCCGCAAGCTGGCTAGTACCCAGGTCGACTACGAATGCGAACTGGCGATCATCATCGGTCGCGAGTGTCACAACGCGACCCAGGCCAACGCCCTCTCGTACGTCGCCGGGTACACCTGTGCCAACGATGTCAGTGCCCGCGATTGGCAGCTCAAATGGGGCGGCAGCCAGTGGTGCCGAGGCAAGACGTTCGACACCTTCTGCCCACTGGGCCCGTGGTTGGTTACGCCCGACGAAATCCCGAATCCGAACGCCTTGCGGATCCGGACCATTCTCAACGGCGAGACGATGCAGGACTGGAACACGAACGACATGATCTTCGATGTGCCCTCGCTGATCGAGTTCCTCAGCGGCAGTAGCCGATTACTTCCCGGCACCGTGATCCTCACCGGCACTCCCCATGGAGTCGGGGCAGCGCGGACGCCTCCGGTGTTCCTCAAGGCTGGTGACTCCGTGACGATCGACATCGAAGGGATCGGCGAACTGACGAACCCCGTGATCGATGAACGAATCTAGTGCTTCACCAAGGCGAAAGGTAGGGGTTGGAGTCCAGCCTTGAGGCTGTTCCGGACAGGCTAAAGCCTGGACTCCAACTCCGATTCTTGGCGGAGGCACGAGTCGCTCCGCGATCAGTCGCGGACCAGTCCCAGGAGATCACCATGCGCGGATCGGGCGGAACAACTGGTGGCATCGGCGAGTTTGCGATCGGCTTCGTCCTGGCCGGTTTGGCGGTCTATCTCTTTCTTGATTCGGTGATTGTCTCCACCGGATTGGGATTGATCGCGGGTGGCATGCACGGGATCTTAGGTGGCCTGATGGGGAGCACCACCTCTTCCGGCCTGGTCTTCTTACCGTTCTTTATCGGCGTCACGGCGTTGTTCTACAACGCCCAGCAGCGCTGGGGTTGGACGGTGATGTACCTCGGGATCGCCATCATTGCCGTCGAGATCCTGAGTCAGATCCGGTTCCTGATTCAGATGAAAGTCTCGCACTTGCTGGGGATCATCGTGTTGCTGGCAGCCGGGACAGGCTTGATGCTGCGGTCTTATCGCGATCAAGGGGTATCGAAGTAGAACCGCGGATTCCAGTACTACACTAAGGCTAAAAGTCTGGGTTGGAGTCCAGCCTTGAGGCTGTTCCGGACAGGCTAAAGCCTGGACTCCAACCCCGATTTAGCATGGCGTAAGCACTGCTGGGGAGAACCCGGACGAAGTTGTCTCGTCACGCGGCCCTCACCCCCAGCCCCCCCAGCCCCTCTCCTGGGGGAGACGGGAGCCGGAAGGGTGTCCGCACTCGTTACGAAGGCCGGTTAATGAGGGCCATGACTTCAGCCCGGCTTGAGTCGTTGGTCTTGAACAACCCTCGCACCGCGCTGGTGATCGTGACCGCGCCGGGCTTCTTGATGCCGCGTATCGTCATGCAGGAGTGTTCCGCCTCAAGAACCACGATGACCCCCTTGGCGTCGAGTTCCTCGACCATCATGTCGGCGATCACGTGGGTCATCCGCTCCTGGACCTGGGGGCGGCGGGAGACCTCGTCCACCACGCGGGCCAGCTTGCTCAGGCCGACAATCTTCCCCTTCGGCAGATAGCCCAAGTGGGCCTTGCCATAGAACGGAAGCATGTGATGCTCGCACATGCTGTTGAAGCTGATGTCGCGGACGAGGACGAGTTCGTCGTACTTCTCCTCGAACACCCGCTCCAGGTGCCGCCGGGGATCGGTATGTAGTCCACTAAATAGCTCGGCATACATCCGCGCCACACGAGCTGGTGTTTCGAGCAACCCGTTGCGGTCTGGGTCTTCCCCGACAGCGGCGAGGATTTCGCGAACAGCCCGTTCGATACGGGGGAGGTCAGGTTGGAACGGTTGGGACATAGAGAGCGTCGTGAGTGAGCGTGGGCAGTGTCGTGGTTCGCTCCGCGAACCAACGTTGGATCGCGGAGCGATCCACGACTATCAAACCGTGATTGATCGAACAGTCCTCAGTCCGGCTCCCCTCTCCCTTTGGGAGAGGGGCTGGGGGTGAGGGCCGCGTGGCCGGACGATGTCCGACAAGGTCGGGTGGCCAGCACAAAGCCGGGCGTCAGAATTCTTACGAATTCTGCTACGTGGCTAATGCGGCAAGGCCACATCACTACTGGCACTGGCCGCCTTCTTCGGCGGGTGGAAGAAGAGGAGCAGAATCAAGGCCCCGACCGCAGCCGCGCCTGCGGGATAGAGCAGTGCCTTGCTGTAGTCCAAGTCTTTCAGAACCTCTTCCCCGTTGGGCAGCGTCTCGATGGTGCTGTACATCCTCTTCACGGCCTTCCACACGAACCGGGACGTGATCGCTCCCATCCCCAGCACCAGGAAGTTGAACAGACCCTGCGCACTAGTCCGTGAATCCTTGGGAAGGAACTCATCAATGAAGATGTACAGCGTCGCAAAGAAGAAGGCGTAGCACACCCCATGCAGCACGTTGACGGCCACAGCTGCGTAAGGATTCGGAAAGAAGGCAAACACACAGAATCTGGCCGCATGCCCCAAGACCCCGATGATCATCGTCTTTTTCCACCCGAGGTTCGCCAGGACCGGGGCCAGGAAAGCCATCGTGCCGATCTCGGCAATCTGGCCGATGCTCATTGCTGCCTGCACCCAATTGCCGGGCACGCCCACGTGCTCCAGGTAGGCGAAAGCGAAGACGAAGTACCCGTCGTGAACGGTGGAGTCGATCCAGGTCACGATGAACAGGACCAGGATGAACGGGTTGGCGAGGTGCTTCAGCGACGCCAGACCTGCTCCTGAATCTTGTCCATCGATCTCGGGCTTCGGTGGGGTGTGAGGCAGGGTGAGACTAAAGAGGGCCAGTAAAAGCGAGCCGACTCCGGCCACTGCGAACGACATCGCCTTACCATTCAAGAGGGCCTCACCAGTCAGGTTTGTTGCAAACGCCTTGCCCAGCCAAGCGGTAAAACCGTCTTTGTACCCGGCCATCGCGGGAACGTTCGCCCAGTCGATCAGAATGAACACGAACGGCCAAGCCGCAGCAATCCAGCCAATCGTCCCCCACAGCCGCACAGGCCCAAACTCTTTCTGAGCATCTTTGAGATTCGCAAAGGCGATAGCGTTGGTCACATTGATCGTCGGCACGTAGAAGAAACAATGCACGGCCATGCACGTAAAGAACGGCCAGAATTCCTTGAAGTAGAAGAGACCGAACAGCGACAGCCCGCCCACGAAATGGCTGAATGCCAGGAACTTCTCGGCTGCGAAGTTGCGGTCCACGAATTTGTTCGAGAAGAACATCGCGATAATGGCCGCGATCGGAAAACAAATCTCAACGGCCAGAGATTCATTGTCGGAGAACTTCAACCCGCCCTTGCCGAAGTATCCGAAACTGGCCGGCAGCCAGCAGCCCCAGATGAAAAACTCCAGGAACATCATCACCGAGAGCTTGAACTTCACGCCGCTGGGGGCGCTCGACGAGTCGTTCGTCAGGGGGGCCGACATGGAATCTCTCCGGGAGTCGCTCAGTTGCAGAACTACGGACCACCGGGCGGGCCGCAGGAATCGACCCAACCTACCGGTCAACGCGACTGGGAGCAAGCGACTGGGCCTTTCAACGCATTTCGCGAAACGGGGTGCCGGTCGCCAAGCGTCCCTCATCCGCCCCAACGGGGTAGCCACAAATCAGCCTGGGGCAGAGCGACTATGGATTCGGCGTCACCGTCAGATTGTCATAGAACACCTCGGCATTTTTCGCATCGGCAAAGAGGCCGGGGCTGCCCATGGTGTTGGCGGCGAGGTCTTCCCCAGTGACGGTCCATTCCGCGGGCTCAGCTTCGCCCTTCTTCCAGACCTTCCCCTTGAGGATCGCGACAGGCTTCCCCTGGCGGTCTTCGATGCTCACCTGGAACTTCATGGAGTACCAGACGTTCGGCTCGAATACGAACGGAGTCTTGAGTTCCAGTCGAGACAACTGAGCGGCCCAGGTGCGGATTTGAACCTGTTGATTGGCTCCCATCAGGACCAGCGTGTAGCGCTGATTCGTCAGGCCGATATCGGGGAGCTTCGCATCCTTCTCAAAGGCCAGCACATCCGACTGGATGGTGTAGTTCGAGAAGTCGGTGTGACCGAACCAGGCCTGGCTGCGTTGCCCCTTGGGGATGGTGGTGATCTTGCAGAGGACGCCGTTGGCGGGGGCTGCGCGGTCCCCCTTGGTGACCTTGAGCCGAGGCTCCGCGACCTTCGCATCGCCTTCGCCGGTGGCCCGATCCCAAGTGGACCATTCCACGGTTCCCAGTACATTTTCATCAACGAGTAGTTGCAGCGAAGGGCCGAGTTTGGCTTCGGCTTCCTCCTTCGTCTTGGGCTTCAGCTCGGAGTTGGCCAGCTTCAGGAACCGCAGAAGTTCGGTCCACCGTTGTTGAGGCGTCGAGTCGTCGAGCGTCAGCGCGACCGGTCCCGGTGGGGCGTCCTTCGGAGCGGGCGGGGCGTTCGTCAGACCGCTGTGCAAGAAGATGTAGAGCCACGCCGCTTGTGGATCGGTCTCCCGCAGCTTGGTCAGTAGATCCCAGTCGATGATGATGTGCCGATAAGCGGCTCCGACCCATGACGGGGGAACCTTGCCGCTGTCGAAGTTGAAGGACCACTCCAGGTCGGGCACGACCCGCACCCGGGCTCGCGAAGAAAGCTCGCCGAACTTGGCAGTGATCACTGCGACCGCGTGTTGATTCGGAGCGATCGTCGTCGGCTTCGGTGGAGCAGCCCCATCCACGGCAGCCGCGGGCTTGTCATCCGGACGTTGCAACTTAATCTCATAGGATCGATCTTCCGTCAATTCGCCCGGACCAGTCAATTCGAGTTTCACTTCTTCAGCGGTCGCCAATCGAATGTACTGCCCCTTGGCGTTGTACAATCGAAACTGGAACGGCTGCCGCGAGTCGGGCCGGACGAGAGCCTCGCAGGGAACCATTTGCAACTGGGCAGGAGTGTTGTCCTCATCGCGGGGTGTTTCGGTCAGCAGACTCGGGGCCGCTTCTGCGTTGGCTTCGTTGTCCTTCTTTCCGACGCAGTAGATCGCGGCGGTGGTCGGAATGTAGACGCATCCATTGGCGGCGATCGGCGAACCGTGGCAGTCCTCGCCCGAGGGGAGCTTCAATTTGTGCAGAACGTCGACCCCCGCATCGGTCGGCTTCAGCACATAGCAGTTCCCGTTGACCTCGTTGGCCCAAATCTTTCCATCGGCATAGAGCAAGCTGGCCCGCATCATCCGGCCCAGCGGCTTCTGCGCGATCAGCTCACCATTCTCCGGATTCACAATGTGCAGCTTGCCGTTATCGGTCGCCACATAGAGCCGATTGTTAATCATCAACGGCGAGGAGCGGCTGACGGTCCATTCAACTTGCTTCCAGAGTTCACCGCCGGCCTTCTTCAGGTCGAGATCACCCGCCTTGGCCTTGGCTGGATCGAGGCAATACAGCGACCCGGTTCGCGAATCGGCCAGACCCTTGTCGTCGAGAAGCTCTTCACCCACACCCGAATAGATCTTGCCACCCGAGACCAGCGGCGTGTGATTCAGGCCGTGAATCGAGCAGTAGTAGTTCCAGAGCGGCTTCCCGGTTCGCGGCTGAAAGGCCCACAAGGCCCCATCGCCGGAGCCAAAGATCATCTGCATTTCGCCGTTGACCGTCGTCAGAATCGGCGAGCTATAGGTCGTGTCTTCGGGCCGCACACGGGTTCCGCTAAACCAGACGGGCAGCCCATTCCGTTTATCGAAGGCCATGAAGCGGTGCGTCGGTTGGGCGTACTCGCCGTAGTTGACGAAGACCGCACTGATAATCACTCGGTCCTCGTGGACGATTGGAAAGTTGGTTCGTCCGCCATAGGTGCTGAGCAGCCCATACTCCTCGTGCATCGAGTGGGACCACTTCACCTCGCCCGTGCGGCCATCCAGGCACTGGAACAACCCGCAAACGCCCAGGGCAAAAACATCACCCGTCTCGCGGTCGCCGCACACGCTCGACCAACCGACTCGCTCCACCGGAACATCGGACAGGTAAACGCTGAACCGTGTCTCCCACAACAACTTGCCGGTCCGGGCGTCGAGGCAGACCACCTTTTCACCCTCTTCGCCGGGGGTTTCTTCCTTGTCACTCGCAGAATAGTAGAGCCGATTGTTCATCAGAATCGGCGTCGACCGGCAGTTGGCGGGCACTTTCCAGAGGATGTTCCCCGCCTCACCCTCGGCGGCTGGATCCCATGAATCGGGCAGATTCGTCTCGGGCGAAATCCCATCCATGTTGGGACCACGCCAGAACGGCCAGTCGGCTGCCGAAGCGATTGCCGGTCCGAGAATCACGGTCAGCAACAGCGCGAAAAGGGAATTCAATCGCGGCATGGATCGACTCATCAGGCGGGAGGAACAAGGCGGGAGACGAACGGTCGCCACTGAGCGGCCCGCCGTGAGATGCCGGGCTGACCCAGCAATCGACCTCACGAAACGAGACCCTCTACGAACCGCTTCATCAATCTACTCCGGAGGATACGGAGGAATCACCCAACCAGCAAGCGGATGACCTACGGGCGATCCTGTCAATTCTAGGAGATGTCACGAATAAAACGGCTTTAACTGGGGTGTTTGGTCATGTTGCGATTTGACCACACGCGGAACTCGACCTAGTTTACAGTGTGGAAGGTTCCGGCCGGAGGGGCGGAACCTCGATCGAGACTGTTCGCGTCGCCGGAAAGTTCCCGTCATGTCCAATCTTGGAAAAATGTCGCAAGCCGAATTCATTGCTCATCTCAAGGGGGCTGTGAAAGTCGACTCGCGTCCGGAAGGAACCACCACCACGGCGAATCGGGAAGGCGGGGTCTCCTCTCCCACTTCGGTTCCCACGGAGCAGGCTCTCGATCGACTCAAGCAACTCATTACCCCAGCCACCAAACCCTCGGTCCCGCCGCGTTCGCCGCTGGAAAAGGAGGCTGACAACGATCAACGGACAACGCCGATCGGAGTGCTGGCGGTTCATGCCAATTCGCTGGAAGCCGGAGATTCGAAGGGTTCCAAGCCAGAGACGGCGGAACTGCCCGATGACATCGTCATGCGTCATCGTCCCCAGAAAGAAGAAATTCGCGGCGCTCGGCATCTGGAAGAACTGTTTAATCGCGTCGAAAGCCTCCTCGGAGAAAAGCCCGATCCGAGTAAAGGGTTTATTCCCCGAGCCCCCAATACGCTCGAAGATACGCTCCTGCAACCCGACGAAGTCGAGCGGCTCATCCTGAAGTTCCTCCTTCAGAAAGGCTCAGCCACCGGGCGCGACATCTGCTCCCAGATCAAGCTCCCTTTCACGATCATTGAACCGATCATGAAGCAGATGAAAAAGGACCAGCTCGTGGCCTACAAAGGCACGGCGGAGATGGGCGACTACAACTTCACGATCGTCGAACTCGGGCGCGAACGAGCCCGCCGGTATCAGGAAGAATGCAGCTACGCCGGGGCCGCTCCCGTGACGCTGGAGTCGTACCTGGAAGCAATGACCGCTCAGACGATCGCCAATCAGTCGGTGACGGAGGACGATCTGAAGCGGGCCTTCTCCGATCTGCTGATCTCTGAGGCGATGTTCGAACGCCTTGGCCCCGCGATCAACTCGGGCCGCGGGATGTTTCTGTTCGGTGAGCCGGGGAACGGCAAGACGAGTATCGCCGAGCGAATTACCAAATGCTTCGGCTCCACGATCTGGATTCCGCGAACCCTGGGAATCGATGGCGAGGTCATTCGCCTGTTCGATCCCGGTGTTCATGAAGAGATCCCGTACGGCGTTTCGGAAGGGATCTTCGACCTCTCCGGCGTCGACCAGCGGTGGGTTCAAATCGTGCGCCCGACCGTGGTGGCCGGGGGTGAATTGACGATGGCTGAACTCGAAATCACTCAGAACCCCTACACCAAAATCGGCGAGGCCCCGCTCCAGCTCAAAGCGAACTGCGGCACCTTCTGCATCGACGACTTCGGTCGCCAGACGATGCCCGTCTCGGTGCTGCTCAACCGGTGGATCGTGCCCCTCGAAAAACGGTATGACTACTTGAACCTCGCCAGCGGCAAAAAGATCCAAGTGCCGTTCGACCAGCTCATCATCTTCTCGACGAACCTCGAACCAAAGCAACTCGTCGACGGCGCGTTCCTCCGCCGCATCCCGTACAAAATCGAAGTGCCAGACCCCTCGAAGGAACACTTTCGCAAGCTGTTCGAGATCATGGCCCCCAAGGTCGGGCTGGTGCTCGATCTGGATGCGGTCGACTACTTAATCGAGAAGCACTACGTCGCGGTGAATCGCCCGTTCCGCAACTGCCAGCCGCGCGACTTGCTACTGCAAGTGCGGAACTACGTGACCTACCGCAAGGGAGTGAAGAAGGTGACGTGCGAGTCATTCGACTTCGCGGTCGCGAACTACTTCTCAGTGATGTAAGTATACTGTCCGCTGGAGGTGCCCTGCATCGCAGGCTTTCTGGATGCGGCAGGGGCGAGCCGCTGCACAGCCGACTCGGAGCGACGAGACGAGATACCGCTGGGGGCAAGGAGCGGAATGGTTCCCCATTTTCCGACGTTTGAGATGCAAACGCGGGGATACCTCGGTCCCGCATCGCATGTAGTGGAATGGGACTACTGCCCGAGCTATAAATCATCTTCGTCCGCCGGTTTTGCTCTTCGACGACGAAGAGGAGGAGGCTGGACCGCTCACCCGAAAGCCAACTGCGATGTCTCGTTCGTCTCTTGAATCGTCCGATCCCCAAATCTGGAAAAGCCTTCAGCACGAGCAGACGCGGCAGAAGGAGGGGCTGGAGCTGATCGCCTCGGAGAACTACACGAGTGCAGCCGTACTGGAAGCCGCCGGGACGGTCCTGACCAACAAATATGCCGAAGGCTACCCCGGCAAACGGTACTACGGCGGCTGCGAGTTCGTGGACGAGATCGAGAACCTGGCTCGCGACCGTGCGAAGCAGCTCTTCGGGGCCGACCATGTCAATGTTCAGCCGCACGCCGGCTCGCAAGCAAACATGGCGGTCTACATGTCAGTCCTGCAGCCGGGGGACACGATCCTGGCGATGGACTTGTCGCACGGGGGGCACCTGACACATGGGTTCGGGCTGAACTTCTCGGGGAAGCTGTTCAACTTTAAGCACTATGGGGTGCGGGAGTCGGACCACCGGATCGACTTCGATCAAGTGGTGCGGCTGGCGAAGGAGCACAAGCCGAAGATGATCGTGGCCGGGGCGAGTGCCTACCCCCGCGAGATCGATCATGCGAAGTTTGCCGAGATCGCTCGCGAGAACGATGCGCTGCTGATGGTCGACATGGCGCACTACTCGGGACTGGTGGCGGGCGGGGTTCACAATAGCCCGGTGCCGCACGCCGACTTCGTGACCACCACCACGCACAAGACCCTTCGCGGTCCGCGATCAGGGATCATCATGTGCCGCGAGAAGTTCGCCAAGGATGTCGACAAGACCGTCTTTCCGGGCCTGCAAGGTGGTCCGCTGATGCACATCGTGGCGGCCAAGGCGATCTGCTTCCGCGAGTGCCTGGAGCCATCGTTCAAGGTCTATGCGCAGCAGATCGTCGCGAATGCCAAGACCTTGGCCGAGACCCTCGTCGCGGGCGGGATTCGCTTGGTGTCGGGAGGGACGGATAACCACCTGATGCTGTGCGATGTGACGGCGATTGACCTCTCGGGCAAGATCGCGGAGCAGGCTCTCGACAAGGCCGGGATCACCGTCAACAAGAACATGATCCCTTACGACAAACGCAAAGCCCTCGACCCCAGCGGTATCCGCATCGGCACAGCCGCTCTCACGACGCGGGGGATGAAAGAAGCGGAGATGAAGTTGGTCGGAGCCTGGATTCTGCGGGTGCTGAAGGCATCCAGTGATGAAGCCGCTCTGGCGAAGATTCGCCAGGAGATCGCTGAGTTCGCCAAAGCCTTTACGGTGCCCGGGATTGCGTAACGGTGGGCATTGTCGACCAAAGGGGCCATTTGAGGGGCCACTGGCGGTCGCTTTGGACCGCCCGTGTTTCGAGTCTCAGCCGTCTCTCGCGATGTTGCTGGCCCCCCCCACTGGCGAGTCAAAGCCCTAGCCAGTGGCACCAGTCGCTGGTGAAGATTCGCCAAGGGAGTGAACTGAAGAGCAACTCTCAAAATGCTCTACCTACAAGATCCCAACGGAATCCCGGTTTCGATTGGTCACCATCAAGAGTCCGCTCGATCCGGAGATCACAGCCGACTGGTTCAGCACAAACAGTCCCTGGCTGGGAGTTGCTGCGCCGAGGACGAACGTGTTCCGCATGTAATTGAAGGAATTCTGTGTCGTATTCGGTCCATGCCCCGGCAGGATGTGGAACGTCTTGTTCAAGAACGCAGTGTTCTTGACCCACTTGGTTTGCGGGTTGTTGTACCGCAAGCCCATCGTCTCGACAGCTTTTCCCGAGACGACGTGGTACAGGCCGAACGTGTGTCCTGCTTCGTGTAACGTGACATCCGCCAAAGCGATTGCCGTGTCGCCAGCGGACCCCCACCATTCATCACCGACAAAGGCGATGTCGGTCTGATTGATGTTTCCATAGTCGATGTCGTCGGCGACATGCAGACCATGGGATGATGGTCCGAGGAAGATCGTGGTGGCTTCCTGGTTCGTGACCGCTGGCCCGAAGTGGCGGACGACCTGCATCCCGAAGGGGGCCAAGTCGGTGGCCACCATCGACAGCATCTGTGTAATCACCTGCTCCCGTTCGGCACGATTCGCGAGAAACGGAGCGACAATGATTCCGTTGAGTTCGGGATCGAGGAAGTCGTCACTCCCTTCCAGCCATTCCCCGTTGTTCCACTGCACCAATTCGTTCCGCGAGATGTTGTAGCCGTCGAAGTTCAGGTAGAGCGTGTGCTCTCCGTCCATCGAGTTGGGGGGAGCGA
>JAYSVZ010000603.1:0-3884 GCA_043718305.1 Planctomycetota bacterium
GCAATTCCCGCAGTCCGTGGCAACTCTGATGCAGCCCCACGCGATGCGGAAACCGCCCCGGCAGCTTGTCGATCTTCAGCACGTCGGTCAGAAACTCGCACAGCTCAAACGTCTTGGCCTTCAACTCTTCAAACCCGGGCTCGCCATGCAGCAGCTCTTCGTAATGATGCCGGACCATCGCCACGCAGCTCCCCGACGGCGCCACCACATAGTCATAAGGCTGAAAGATTGGCTCTTCCGGATTGAGCGTACTTATCGGGGGTTTCAAAGAAGCGGGACATGCGTTTCTCTAAGAGGGGTTACCACACCTTCTCTTGGAGCACCGACATGTCCCAGCAGGCTTTGTATCAGATTCTCGGGTTGCATGGCTACCAGGTCACGAGCGTCGAGCGGGACGAGAAGCAGTTGCTGGTGCATGCTCGGCCGCAGCCGCATCGGGTGTGCTGCTCGGCATGCGGCAGCCGGGACGTGATTCGTCGGGGGGAGTCAACTCGGGAGATTCGCAACTTGCCGATTGGTGCGGACTGCACCTGGGTGGTGGTGACGCTGCCGCGCGTCGAGTGCCGGGCGTGCGGCGTGGTGCGGCAGGTGAAGATTGGCTTGGCCGACGAACGGCGCTCCTTCACGCGAGCCTTCGAGCGGTATGTTCAGGAGCTGTGTGGTTACATGACCATGCAGGATGTCGCGCGCCACTTGGGCGTGAGTTGGGACATCGTCAAGGACATTCACAAACGCGACCTGCAGAAGCGTTTCCAAAAGCCGCCGCTGAAACACGCGCGGTACTTGGGCATTGACGAGATCTGTGTCGGGCACGGTTACCAGTTCCTCACGCTGGTCCTCGACCTCGACAGCGGCGCCATCCTGTTCGTCGGAAAAGGCAAGAAAGCCGCGGCGTTAACGCCCTTTTGGCGACGCCTGCGAGCCGCGAAGGCCAAGATCAAAGCCGTTGCCATGGACCTCTCCGCCGCCTATCGCTCGGCCGTCGAGAAGAACCTGCCCGATGCCGCCATCGTCTTCGACCGCTTTCATCTCATCAAACTCTTCAACGAGAAGCTCACGCAACTGCGACGCCAATTGTATCGTCAAGCCACCGACGACTTGCACAAACAAGTGCTGAAGGGAACTCGCTGGCTGCTGCTTAAGAATCACGAGAACCTCGATCCCGTGAAAGGCGAACCGGGACGCTTGCAAGAAGCACTGAAGCTGAATGAGTCGCTGGCCATTGCTTACTACTTGAAGGATGACCTGAAGCAACTCTGGGAACAAAGTGGCAAGTTCCCCGCGAAGCTGAAGCTGCTCGACTGGCATCACCAGGCCCAAGCCTCCGGCGTCCGCGTGTTGCAGGACTTCGCCCGCACGCTACTCAGTCATGCGCACGGCATCCTCGCCTGGTACGACCACCCCATCTCGACCGGACCACTCGAAGGCACCAACAACAAAATCAAAACCATGACCCGCCAACACTACGGCCTCCGCGATCAGGAATTCTTGAAGCTCAAACTCTACCAACTCCACGAAACGAAGTACGCTTTAGTCGGATGAACCATTTTTCCGCCTACCGCGGTGATGTCTACTGACAGTTGAGTCTCGTCGCAGTTGCGACGACATCGGGTGACTCGGTTCTCCGAGCGTTCCTCTTCTCCGAGCGTTCCTCTTCTCCGAGTGCTCCTCTTGTTCGAGTACTCCTCTGGACTAGTTTCGGCGGCGAGCATTCTGGTTCGCCGCGGGCATTTTCTGGCCAGGGTGCCACTGTGGCAAGTGTCCAGTGCGCGCCGCGGATGGCGCGCGTAAGGACTTACGAAGAATCGCCTCGACGTAAGTTGAGCGCCGCAGAACTTACGTCAATGGCCATGTTTTCCCGCATTTTTTCCGGCTCGACCCCACGCCGCGCTGCGTGAATCCTTACGCCAGTCGGGAGCGCGCGGCGCGCCTCGTGATCGTCAGGATTCGTCACGCAGGGAGGTCAGGCATGGAGGGTTCGCGAAACGAGCGGCGCCGGTCAAGTAGATCAACCCAGAGGCCTCCGTTGCCCGTTGGAGCCCGAGCCTCCCACGGCGAGTGGCGGCTACGCAGCTTCCAGATCGGAGCGGTGCCGCTCGTCAATCGCTACCTCGAGCGGCTTCGCCTGGAGGAACTTCTGGAACAACAGCTCCCGGCCGACGACGTGCGGCAGACCATCCCCACGCCCCGTATCGTCCTGCTGCTCGTGCGGAACGTGCTGTTGTCCCGCGAGCCGATGTACGCCATTCCTGAGTGGGCGGCGCGACACGCCCCCGACCTGTTCGACTTGTTTCACCAGGAGGTGGCCACCCTCCAAGACGACCGCCTGGGAGCCTGCCTGGAGCGACTGTTCGACGGCACCACTCCTCAGTTGCTGCTGGCGATCGTCCGCGCCGCGCTCGAGGAATTCGAAGTGTCGCTCGACGAGTTGCACAACGATTCCACCTCCGTTTCCTTTCACGGCGAGTATGCCGCCGCACGGCAGCCGATTGATCAGCGGGGACGCCGGCAGCCGGCGATCACCTGGGGACACAGCAAGGACCACCGTCCCGATCTCAAGCAACTGCTGTTCACGCTGACGCTGACCGAGGACGGCGGTGTGCCGCTCTGCTTCCACGTGGACTGCGGCAACACCACCGACGACACCACGCATCGCCGGTCCTGGGAGCTGTTGGCGGAACTCGCGGGAAAGCCCGACTTCCTGTACGTCGCCGATTGCAAATTGGCCAGCCGCGAGAATCTCCACCATATCGCGGCGCGGGGCGGACGGTTCCTCACCGTGCTGCCGAGAACGCGGGCTGAGGACGCCGAATTCCGTCAGCGCCTGCGACGCGAGCCGCGGAGCATCGTGTGGGAGCCGTGTTGGACCCGAGTGGAAACGCCCGACGATCCGCTCCGGCCCGAGCCGCCCCCGGTCGACATCTGGCAAGTCGCCACGCCAGAGCAGGTGACGGCGGATGGGTATCGCCTGCTCTGGTTCCACTCCCTCCGCAAAGCCCAGCTCGACCGGGCGGCCCGCGGCGAGCGTTGCCAGCGCGCGATTCAGGAACTCCAGGAACTCCAGGCCCGGCTCACGTCGCCCCGGACGCGGTTCCACACGCGGGCCGCCGTCGAGAAGGCGGTCTGCGACATCCTCGCCAGCCGAGACGTCGAGTCCCTGCTGTCCGTGGAGATCCTGCATCGCCCGCAGGAGCAGTTCCACAAGGAGGGACCCGGCCGTCCGAGCCCCGACTCGAACTATCGGCGCTCGGTCATCGACCGCTTCGAGATCACCTGGCGAATCGACAACGAGCTCTGGGATCAGGCGCAGGCCGACGATGGCGTGTTTCCCTTGTTGACCAACGATCGGCAGCTCACGCCACGCGAACTGCTCGAAGCCTACAAGCGCCAGCCAACCATCGAGAAACGTTTCTCGCAATTGAAATCGGACTTTGACCTGGCGCCCGTGTTTCTGAAGTCGCCGCGACGCGTCGTGGGGCTGTTCACGGTCTACTTTCTGGCGCTGCTGGTGCAGGCGCTGATCGAACGCGATCTGCGGCAGGCCCTGGAGCGAGTGGCGGCCCAGGCGTCACCGAGCAAGCGCCGCTGGGAGGGAGCCGTGGAAGTCTATCCCGAAGGCCGCCGCACGCGCCGTCCCACCGCCCGGCATATCCTCGACCTCTTGGAACACCTGCGTCGCACCGACCTCCTGCAGGCAAATCAGACGGACGACGACGAACCGCTCATGTTTTACGACACCCTCTCACCCGCCCAGCAGCGCCTGCTCACGCTGCTGGGAATCGACCCAGGAAACTATGGACGATAAGCCCTGACCATCCCGCGCCCAGCTTGCTCAAACCCCCGGGAAATTCAAAGATATTGTTTTCGGGACTCTCGGAATGTGA
>JAYSVZ010000604.1:0-3883 GCA_043718305.1 Planctomycetota bacterium
TTGAGCGAGATGAGACCATCATCAAAACACCTTTCGGCTATCTACGAGCAGCGTCACCGGCCCGTCGTTGGTGAGCGAGACTTGCATGTCGGCCTGGAACCGTCCCGTTTCGACACGGATGCCGTGTCCCCGGACTTCGGCGATGAATTCGTTGTAGAGTTGCTGCGCCAGTTCGGGCGGCGCAGCTTCGATGAAGCTCGGCCGTCGCCCCTTGCGGCAATCGCCGTAGAGCGTGAACTGGCTGACCGCGAGGACCGCTCCCCCGACATCGGCCAGAGCCAGGTTCATCTTGCCAGCCTCGTCTTCGAAGACGCGAAGGCCCGCGACCTTCTGAGCCATGGTGATGACATCCTCGCGGGTGTCATCCGCATCAACGCCCAGCAGGACCAAAAACCCACGCCCGATCGCCCCGACGACTTCATCGGCGACCCGGACCTCGGCATGAGTGACTCGTTGGATAACAGCTCGCATGGGGGCAGGGTATCACGAGGACCACAGAAATTATTCCTCACGCGGTCAGAATTGTCCCGTAGCCACGTTTGCCAGAACGTGGGCGAGTGGCGTGATTCGCCCACGTTCTGGCGAAACGTGGCTACGAATGAAGGCATCACTTCCTCCCGCGTGGAGAATATGTAGGCAGGAGTCAGCTGCATTCTGCACCCCGGGGATTGCCCTACGCGGCGAACATCTCGGCGATCGAGTTCCCTGTGGCGAGGGCGATCAGTCTTCCGAAGGGGTCTTGGATTGTCTCTGTATGATCGATGCCAAGGAATCGGTAGATCGTGGCCAGGAAGTCTTGCGGGTTCTGGCGCTTGTCCCTTCCGGTGCCAGACAATAGCCTTATCGCTTCACGCTCACCTCACACGGAACGACCTCATGAAACTCGCCAATGCGCTCGTCGGACAGTCGGGGGGACCAACCGCTGTCATCAATGCTTCGCTCTCGGGCGTGATCGATGGGTGCCTGAAGGCCACTAAAAATGTCAGCCAGGTCTTCGGCATGCGGTACGGCATCGAAGGGGTGCTGAACAACTGGCTGATCGACTTGGGGGCCGAGTCGAAAGAGGTGCTCGAGGGGCTGCGAAAGACGCCGAGCAGTGCCCTCGGATCAAGTCGACTGAAGCTTAAAGAAGAGCACTTCCCACCGATCCTTGCTCAGCTCAAGAAACTCAACATCCGCTACTACTTCATGATTGGGGGTAACGACACGATGGACACAATCCACCGGGTCGTGGCCTATGCCAACGCGAACGGGTGGGAGATGACCGGCGTCGGTGTTCCGAAAACGGTCGACAATGATCTGTTTGGGACCGATCACACACCGGGGTATCCGAGCGCAGCGCGGTATGTGGCGCTCAGCGTGCAGCAGGCGGGGATCCTCGCTCGCGATATGCAACGGGTCGATCAGTTTGTGATCTTTCAAACGGTGGGCCGCAGTGCCGGTTGGCTGCCGGCTGCTGCCGCCCTCGCCCGCCGCAAGAAGGGGGATGCCCCGCACATCATCCTGATGCCGGAGCGGGCATTTGACCGCGACAAATTCCTGGCCCGCGTCGAGGAAGTTCAGAAGCAGTTCGGCTTCGTCTCGATCGTCTGTGGCGAGGGGATTCGCAACGCCGATGGGTCGCCAGTGAGTGCCTCGCAGACACGCGACAAGTTCAACAACGTCGAGTTCGGCGCGATGGGCGGGGCCAGCGTCGGGATGGTCCTGCACCGGATCGTGAGCGATGCGTTTGGCTGGCGGGGTGAGTTCCAGGTGACCGAGTCGCTCCCGATGTGTGCTGCGGACCGCACTGTGAAACTCGACATGGCCGAGGCGTACGGCTGTGGCCGCCAGGCGGTGAAGCTGGCGACGAAAGGCCACGGCGGGGTGATGGTGACCCTCGAGCGGCAGAAGGGGAGCGACTACGAAACCCGCTACGGCACGATCCCGCTTTCCGAGGTCGCGAACCACGAGCGCCCCCTGCCGGACGAGTACATCGACGAAAGCGGAATGGATGTGACCAAGGCTTTCTTGAAGTACGCCGAACCACTGGTCGGGGCGTTGCCAGAGTTTGTGAGTCTGAAGGGGATCAAGGCGAAGATCTGAGTGCCCAATCGTAAGCAGGCCCCCTTCTCGACAGGACTTACGCGTGATGCATCTCTCGAAACTCCTGACAGCCTTCTGCCTCTGCCTGCTCACCACGGCGACCTGGGCCGAAACGACCCGTCCGCCGAATGTCGTGCTCATCATCTCCGATGACCAGGGGTGGCGCGACTATTCCTTCATGGGCCATCCGCACATCAAGACGCCGCACATCGACAAGCTCGCCAGCGAGTCGCTCGTCTACACCCGCGGCTACGTCCCCGACAGCTTGTGCCGTCCCTCGCTGGCGTCGATTCTCACCGGGCACTATCCGCATCGGCACCGCATCACGGGGAACGATCCGGCCCTCACCGGAGACTTCGCGGGGATGGCCCGCCCGGCGGCGGCGAAGACCCCGGCCTATGCCGAGCTGCGTGTTCGGTATAGCCAGAACCTCGACCCATTCCCGAAGCTCCCATCCGCGCTGCATTCGCACCTCGGTTACGTCTCGCTTCAGACCGGAAAGTGGTGGGAGCGCAGTCCGCAGGACGGAGGCTTCACAACCGGCATGTCGCACGGCGAAACGGGCAAGGGAGGCCGCCACGGCGACGAGGGACTGACCATCGGGCGGCAAGGGATTCAGCCGGTCGAAGAGTTCATCGACAATGCCACGAAAGACCAGAAACCGTTCCTCGTCTGGTACGCCCCGATGATGCCCCACACGCCGCATAACCCACCGCAGCGGCTGCTCGACAAGTACCAATCCCAGACGCCGCATCTGCCGATCGCCAAGTATTGGGCGATGTGTGAATGGTTCGACGAGTCGGTCGGCGAGTTATTGGGAACCTTGGAAAAACGCGAATTAACGAAGAACACGATCGTACTCTACGTCACCGACAACGGGTGGATTCAGACCGCCGAAGCTGAGGGCGGAGCCTCTGGCGGGAGCCGGGGGAAGCGCTCGCAATACGATGGGGGTGTTCGGACGCCGATCATGGTCCGCTGGCCAGGCCACGTCACGCCGCGCCGCGATGAGACGCACGCCGTCAGCTCAATCGATCTTTTTCCGACGATCATGAAAGCGGTCGGCGTCGATGACCCGAGTCTGTTCCAATCGCTGCCGGGGAGGAGCCTGCTTGATGAGAAACAGATTGCGGAGCGCCCCCGAATTTTCGGCGACATCTACGAACACGATGTCCACGACATCGCCCGCCCGGCAGCTAGCTTGCGGTTTCGATGGGTGATCGAAGGGGAGTGGAAGCTCATCGAACCAAACCGGGACCGGGTGCCGGATGGAGTCACCGAGCTGTTCCATTTGAAGGACGATGCCGACGAGCAGAGGAACCTCGCGGAGTCGGATCCGGAGCGGGTGGCGCGTCTGCGGAACGTTCTTGATGAATGGTGGACGCCTTAGTGGGAGTCCAGGCTTTCGCCTGTCCGGAACAGCCTGAAGGCTGAACTCCAACCAATCCACTAATCCGAACTGCTCGGGGCCTTTGGCGTGGTGGGTTCGGCGGTACTGGGTGGTGTTTCGTTGCTGGGCTCCGCCAGAGAGGGAACCAGCAAGGGGGCCGGGGGCTTCTGGTCTGTGCTTGGTTTCGGGTCGTCAGTCGGCGGTTTCGCGGGCGTTCCCTCGACTGGCTTCGGAGCCTTGGCGGGTTGTTTCTCCGGAACCTTGGCCGGGGCGGGGATCACTGGTTCAGGGGCATCGTTGAACAGCGGAACGGGGGCGTCCGCTCCCTCTTCAGCAGCCGGTGGCTTCGCCACAGCCGCCCCTTCCGACTTCGGTTCACTCGGAATGGGCATCGGTGTCAACGACTTC
>JAYSVZ010000605.1:0-3880 GCA_043718305.1 Planctomycetota bacterium
CGCCAACGCAGCCACTCCGCCCTGGGCTACAAATCACCCGCTCAATTCGCCGAAGCCCTGTAACCCCTTTCCCGCGCCCACAAAACGTGGGGAAGTCCAAGTTGATCGAACCATTCAAGACGCGATTGCTGCCTCGTTTCCCTCTTCCGCCCTGAAGGGGCAGCCACAAACCAGCCTGGGGCAGAGCGACCAGCGGGAGCGCCGCCCCAGGTCGCTGAGTTCAAACTCGCTCAGCCCTGAAAGGGCGGAACAGGGCTTTGGACCGCCCGATGGGCCGCCCTTTCAGGGCTTGCTGAATAAGGCGGAATCGATTCCCAGGGCGTTGCCGGCGTTGCCCTGGGCTGGTTTGTCGGTGCCCATTCAGGCGGAAGAACGAGGCATTATTGTGGCAGGGGCAGGGGCGTCGCTCACCGACTTTGTTGATGTGCGACTTTCGCTGTGCAGGACTATTGCGGCTCGCATCTCGGTCACCCGTTCATCACGGAAGCAACTCTTCGGAAGCCTGCTCCAGCAGCCCTCGCGCACTTGCGGCCAGTTCCTTCTGCTGCCCGCGAAGGGTTTCTAGTTCGGCCTTCTGCTGGTCATTCAAGGCGTGTCCCGCTTGCCGCAGGTCGACCAGTTCGCGGGTTCGCTGCTGGAGATCTTCTTGCATCGAGAGCATGAGCCGCAGCTCGACCGCGATCGTCGACGCAGCTCCGCCCGGCTGAGGGGGCTCGCCCGGCGGCTCCCCTTCACTCGGTGGCATCGGGCCCTCGTCTCCCCCCATTGGGGGAGCGGCCACGCTGGCTAGGAACTGCTCCATGAGCTTCTCCGCTGCGAGTTGGTCGCCTTGTGTGGGCTCACCCGCTTCGCGTTCGGTCAGCCGCTTCGCAGCCGATCGCTGATGGGCGACCACGGTCCGGAGACAGAGGGCCACGATCCGCAAGGTGTCTGGCTCCGTGATGATCGGCGCGCTGCTATCGGCGAGTTCGGTCTGCGTTTCGGTGAGTTGCTGGAGCGACTTGAGTTGGCTGCGAGTCCACTTTCCTTCGGTCAGCCGGATCTCTTGAAGGCGGATCGTCTCATCGCGAGCAGCCCGCTGGCGTTCGAGGAGGGCTGTCACGAGCTGGGTGATCGCCGTGAGGGCTTGCTCTTCGGCCTGCTGCTCGGCTTGGGTGAGTTCGTCTTGCAGGTCGTCCGCCGCCTGATCGAGATCGTCGAGGGCCGCTTGCTGATTCGCGGACGCAGGTTCCATCGATTCGTTCTCCAGCTCTTCGCTGGCCGCTTGCATCCGATCGGTCGCCCGCTTCATGGCCTGGGCGGCTTGGTCCCGAGTCTCGCGGCGAAGGCGTTCGGCCAGTTCCGTCGCTTGCTCGGCGGCCTCGCGTTGGAGTCGCTGGAGTTCATCGACCTCGGCGGCCCTCTGGGGATCGGCTGAGGGATTCGACAAGGCTTGGGTCTGCTTTCGTAGTTTCGCTTGCCGCTTTCGAAGTTCGCTCGTTGCGGTCACCGCTTTACGCAACTCCTCCACTTCGGAGCGCGCACTGCGGCTCCGATCCAGGGCCAAGTCTTCCCGCAGCGAATCGAGCGCATCCAGCAACTCGCGCTGGGCCGTCGTCGCCGACTGCACATGATTCTTTCGTAGCTCGTCGGAGGCCTCCCGCATCCGGGAGGCGATCGATTGGTCATCGAGTTTCTTGGCCAAGGCGGCGTGACCCGGGGCGGCCTGCAACTGCTTCGCCAGTTGGTCGACCTCTTGGGCCAAGCCCGCTTGTCGGTCCGAGGCCCGCGCGAGGTCGGCCAAGTCCTGCGTCGAAAGCTCGTCGTACGACTTGGTCATTGTCGTTTGCCCGAGGCGGACCGACTGCTCGCGCAGTTCCGTTTGCCGCGTCGTTAGCTCTGCCACACGCCGCGTGACATCCTCTGCCTGTCGCCATTGGGCCATCTCTTCAGTGAGATGGGTCAGATCGCCCAGTGCCCGTTGCTGAGCCGTGACGGCCTGATCGAGTTGCCCCGCGAGCTGCTCGCGCGAGGCTGGCTTGGGAAGTCCGGGGGCTGTCGCCTGCCGCACAGCTTCGAGGAGTTGCGGGATGGGCGGCATGACCTCAGTGGCCAATGGCTCAAGCGTCGCCTCCCAACCGGCGAGTTGAGAAGCTTCTGGTTCCGCTCCGAGGCGGTTCGATGTGAGTTCCGCTCGCAAGGACTTCAGCTCCGCCAGCAGCCCGCGTTGTGGATCGGTCAACTGTTGTTCGAGTTCGCGCTGACCGGTCTCGACCCGCTCCAAGTCGCGGCGGTCCTCGGGGCGCAGCGCCCCGACCGTGGTCCATTGGTCGCGGACCTCGCGCGCACTCTGGGCCAGGGCGGCCTGCTTCTCACGCAGTGCGTCGACGCGTTCGGCCAATTCCCTTTGCCGTCCGCTGAGCTCCTGCTGTTTTTCATCCGGCGAAACGATCGACAGCACACGGGTCGCGCTCTTGCCGACTTGGCCAGTCGAGCCGTTCAGGTCAAACGCATCGACCGCCTGGACCCAGAACCGAACGGCCATCCCCGGCTGGAGTTGCAGGTCGGTCAGATCCCATGTGAAGTCGATGGCCTGTTCGCGATCCCCCACTGTGGCAGGTCCGAGGGGGAGTTCGCGGGTTGCCGGAGCTGAGGCGGGAACGCTGATCGCGACGGCGTCCGGGAATTCCGCGAACAGTCCGACTCGCTTCAGCCCGATGTCATCACGGGCCAGCCCTTTCAGAGCGACCACCGCTGTCGGCGTGACGCGTTGATCGGAGTCGGGCTCGGTCAGCGTCACGACCGGATCTTCATCGCGGACTCCTCGAATCTCATAGCGTGGGGGACGAACCGCAGCGATCCCCTCGCGGTCTGTCAGAGCCAACCAGTATGAGTCGCGCTCCTCGGACGCGATCGTCAGCGCGAAGGGCACATTGAGATCGGTGGCGTTCGGTGTGAGCGATTGCGGGGGAGCTTGGCCTCGATTCAGGATCGCCGTCGTGAGAGGTGAGTTGGTCTTGGCCCGGACTTCCACGCGGCTGCCGACGAGACCTTGCAAGTGGCCAACCGTCGACTCGGTGACCTCTGTCGGTCGCCCCGTGTACACGGGCGGCGTGACCGTGATCGTGAAGGTCTCGATACGCGGCGGTTGAACCACGGAAATCCTGAGCCAAGGCGAGCGGTCGTCGTCACCGCCGGTCGCGCGGAACTCGCACGCCGCAGTCGCCGCCCACGTCGCTACGGCGACCGAATGCGGTCGGCCTTCTCGGTCGCGGAGGGTCGCTTGCGAAAGAATCCCCTGTTCCACCGATGCACCATCGGGAGCCTGCCGTACAAACCGCACGGTCCCCGGAAGGCTGCCGAGTTGATTCTCGAGATAGACCGTGAAGTTCTCCCCCAGCGGCGTCCGCAGTGCGGTCTCTCGAATCGGTTGGAGTTCGGCATCGAGATAGACCAGCGTCGTTCGTCTGGGCCAGTCCCAAGCAGACCAAGGCTGAAGCAATCTTACAGTCCCAATCCCCAGCCAAGCGGGTTGCCAGACCCCACAACCGATCAGTGCCGCGAGACAAACGACCAGTCCCAGAACAGGTCGCACGACACGTCGGGGGTCGAGCAACGATCCGACCGGGACCGTCGCCAGCTGCGCTCGGGCTCGGGAGATGGCGATGTGCTGAAGCAGCGGCGCTCCGGCCTCGGGTGTCACCGATTGCTCGGAAAACTCGACGCCGGACACCAGATCGGGCGTCAGTGCTGGCCAGCGACGATGAATCCGCTTGGCCAGATCGAGATCACTCAGCCGATGTCGTAGCGGACGCCAAAGGCCCAGCCAACCCGCCGCACCGATCCCCGTGAGCCACAAGACGGACTGTGCGAGTCGCGAGAACCCATCGTGCCAACGAAC
>JAYSVZ010000606.1:0-3873 GCA_043718305.1 Planctomycetota bacterium
CCTCCCCCTCGCTGCCCCTCCGCGCACCGGGGTCAGGGGAATTCCAGCACCCCAGAAAATCCCAGCCCATACTTCAACAGGCCGGTGAGTCCTCCGTGCCAGACGGACCGTGACCCGATCGCAACGGTTCGATATGCCTGAGAACCGGGAGTCGTTCTACTGCTCGGCCCTCACCCCCCAACCCCTCTCCCAGAGGGGACTGTTGAAGTCAGTGGCATGGGCGTCTCATCCATGCGATTTCCCAGGGATTCACGGGCGGGACGCCCGTGCCACGGGGCTTTTTCAACAGGCCCCCGGGGAGAGGGGAGCCGGAGAGTCGCTGATCGTGGATCGATCAGCGACTTTATCGACTCAATGCACATCCAGACAAACCAACTCGCCGTTCGAAGATCGGCAGTAGATCCGTCCGTTGGCCAGGACGGGTGATGTCCAGCATTCCCCGGACAGAACCTGTTGCTGGGCGATCGATTCGAACTTGGTCGACTGGGCTTTCACCACGGCCAGTTGGCCCACATCGCTCAGCACCAGAAGCTTGCCATCCGCGAGAATCAATGAACCCGCTCCGCAGCCGCGTTGTGACCACTTCATCTGCCCGGTCGACCACTCGATACATCGCAGAGCACACTGGCTCGCTGTATGCGAGTTCCCGTGGATACCGTACAAATGCCCTTCCCAAAGGACCGCATTGTTCATGTGGTTGGAAAGGCTTTTGCTCTCGTAGACTTGGTTCAACGTTTGTCCATTGAACTTGAGCAGTTCGCAGCCGCGCGTGTAGCCCGTTGAGATAAAGATCTCATCGCCGATGGCGATGGGGGTCGTTGAGTTCGTGTCGTACGAGGTGAGCCATTCACTCTTGGCGACTTCGCGACCAGTCGCGATGTCGACAATCTGAACGACTTGGTTGTTCAGACTCGCCGCGTACTGGTGACCTTTGTGTGAGAAGACCTCGGGGGAACCGTAACCGATTTTGTAAGTCCCAGCGTGCCACTTCATCTCACCGCTGGACTTTGCGAACGCGGCGACGCCCCCGGTTTCGACGAGCAATAAGTCTCCCTCGACGACGACCGAAGAGCTGAAGCCCCATTCGGGGATTTTTTGGGCGGTTTTTCCGACCAGTTGCTGTTCCCAGACCGGTTGGCCGGAGGCTGCATCGACAGCCATCAGTCGCCCGTCTTTACTGAGCGCATAAACTCGATCGTCATCCACGGTCGGCGTGGCGGCTGGCCCTCCTTTGTGCAGGTTCGGCAAGAGTTTGGCGGGGTAACTGTGTGTCCAGAGTTGATCTCCAGAGGACACATCCAGGCAGATGAGCGTCTCCTGTCCGTCGCGGTATCCGAGGGTGTAGAGCCGATTGCCAACCACCGAAACAGTGCTGTAACCGACGCCGATGTTCTTCTTCCAGAGGACCGGGACTCCCTTGTCCCCCCAATCGCTATTCCAATCAGTCTCGGTCGAGACCCCGTGGCCGCTTGGTCCGCGCCAGCGGGGCCAGTCCTCGCCGACCGACTCGCGTAAACTCAGGCCGATCAGGGTCAACACCCAGAGACCACATAAATTGACCATTCGCATGGGAAGGCTCCCGGAGTAAGAGAGGCTGGCAGAGGTTTCAATTCCATTCGGGGTTGTCGGGGTGATTGGGCAGCAAGCGATTCGCGCGGTAGACCTGCTCGACCAGTTCCTCCCAGAGCGGGTACGGGTCAGCGGCAAACGTCTGTTCCAAGGTTGCAGGCACGACATACCAGTCACCGTGGGCCAATTCTGCTTCGAGCTGCCCACCGCCCCAGCCAGCACACCCCGAAAAGATTCGAAATCGAATGGAATCGTCCGAGAGGGAGCTGCGGATCACAGACTCGAACACATCGGCACAACTGCCGATGAAGAGGTCAGCCACAATCGAGGTTTCGTCCGGGTCGAGTTCCTGGGCATTGTGCAGAATAAACAGGGCCGACTGCTCGACCGGGCCGCCTTGATAAACGGCCCCAGCCTCCTCATCGAGCTCGAAATGTCCGGATAAGGCACTTTGGACTGTCACTGAACTCGGGCGATTGATGATCAGCCCCATCGAACCGTCGTCATTGTGCTCGACGAGCAGCACAGCGGCCTTAAAGAAATTGGGATCCCGCAACCGGGGTCCAGCGACCAGGATATGACCTCGCAGCGTCGCGGACATGGTCGTCACCAAAGAATTCTCGGGAAGGCCCGTCGACAATGATCGGCAGCTCAGCGGACAGTATAGGCAGGGAATCCCTGGCAGGGAACGGCATGGCCAACTCAGCCTGAGCCTCGTGGCGTACGGCAATGTTCACGGATCTTAACATCTACGGACAATTCAACGTCAACCGAACAATCCCCACAGAACCCCAAATTTCTCCAAATCGGCGATTTATCCGAAACTTTCGCTTCCATTGTCATCCCAAGCAGGATGATAATGGACGGCAAGGACACCCTGCGTAGTCAGGCGTGCTGCCATGCTCGCACTCTCACTCCTGCTTAAAAGGCTCCACCCATGCGTTGGTTTCGTCGTGCCCAATCCCGTCGTCAAGTAAATCGTGGTCAAATCGCAGCAGGCATCGTGCGTCAATTGGAAACCCGGACGCTGCTGTCGGGTGCCACTTGGACCTCGCAGGCCAATCTGTTGCATGTTCAAGGAACCGCTGCCGCAGACACCATCACAGTCTCGGTCGCGGGTGGAACGTTCTGGGTCGATTGCGGGACGGGGGCTGTCGACACGACGGTGGCCACGGCGGGGCGGAGCGTGATGGTCAGCAGTTTTGCGGGCGGCGACACGCTAACTCTGGATGCCACACTGGGCACCATTCAGGGAACGCTGAATGGGGGACTCGATGATGACATCCTCATCGGTGCGGGCGGGAATGACCAAATGAACGGTGGCGGCGGAGCAGACAGCTTCGTCGGCAACGGTGGTGATGACGTGATGGCGATCGACGAATTCGACACCAGCATCGTGGGTGGACTCGGTTTCGACCGAGCGGGAGCTCAATCGGCAACGAGTGCCGTGAGCATCATCCTGAATGGAATTGAGCGGTTCGATGGGTCGGCGTTTGGCGACACGATCAGTGCGGTCGGCACGACGGGTCCCGTGACGATCTTGGGGAATGGAGGTAACGACATCATCACCGGTGGTGATGGAAATGATCAGTTGTTCGGCGGTGTTGACAACGACACGATCAATGGCGGAGCGGGCAGCGACACGATTTACGGTGAGGCCGGGGCCGACTCGTTCAACGGTGGCAGCGAGAACGACTCGATCGTGATCGATGATACGGATACTTCGATCCTCGGTGGATCGGGTCGCGATATCGTCGCGGCTTCCGCCACGAGCGGGGCCCTGATCCTCGTTCTGACCAACGCGAATGGCGTCGAAGAAGTTCGTGGAACAGCTCTGGCTGACATTATCAACGCTTCGGCGATGACGACGGGGGTTACGCTGCGAGGCAACGCCGGGGCAGACACCCTGACCGGTGGTGGCGGCAACGACACGCTGTGGGGCGGTGCCGATGATGACATCCTGACCGGCAACAACAGCAATGACACAATCTTCGGCGAAGCGGGCAACGACACGATTGATGCTGGTCTGGGCGTTGACGTGATTGGCTACAACAATTCGCCGCTGGGCGTCATCGTGAATCTCGCGACGGGCACGGCCAGCGATGGTTTCGGTACCACCGACACGCTGGTGCTCCTGACGATCGAGAACCTCGTGGGTTCGGGATTCGCCGACACGCTCATCGGAAACTCCACTGCCAACGAGATCAAGGGCCTCGGCGGTGACGACATCATCGAAGGTCTGGGGGGAGCCGACAGGCTCGACGGGGGCTTGGGCTCCGATACGGCTAGCTACGCCTCTTCAGC
>JAYSVZ010000607.1:0-3870 GCA_043718305.1 Planctomycetota bacterium
GTCGTGGTCGGCGGAACGCCGTTGGTATAGACCGACTGGGTCGTGACCGTGGTGGTGGTGGTTGTCGTGCCCGTCCCCGTCGTGGTGGTCGTGCCCACCGTCGTGACCCCACCGCCCGTCGTCGTACCACCCGTCGTGGTCCCCACGGTGGTTGTGGTGCCTACCGTCGTCGCTGGATCATAAGCGCCAGTGCCGCCACTCGTGGTCGTCGTTGTGGTCGTCGGTGGTGTCATCGTCGAAGGGTCGGGCATCCCCGTATACCCATCCAGCATCATCCGGCCTTCCAGCGCTGCGACAGCCGGAGATCCCCCACGCTGCGACTTGCGCCGCCTACTGCCAAAACTACGCCCCCCCCCCCAGAATACCAACCAACTTGCTTAACCAACCGGTCGAGGGGCCAGACGTACGAACCATGATGCAGGGTCTTTCGAGAGTGGACTGCTCGGGGTGACTGCCAGTGGTGGTGAGTTGTGGTGACGACTCAAGATTCAAAACCAGAGCGAACGCTCATGGCTTAAAGATACGCAGCCATACCTCCACGTCAATCATGAAAACCGTAAGAAACGGAAAGATTGTTCGAAATGATCGACGTGGTTGCTTTCGTGAGATTGATTGCCAGAGTGATCTCACGATCGGAATCTCAGTCGCGGAGCGACATGAGCTACAAGGGCGAAGCGGGGCACTAGCTCTCAATACCTTGTTCGCGGTATGCTCGGGTGACCGCAGCGTCTGCTTTCGGAGACCGTGTGAACACCCTTCGCATCACCTTGTTTGTCAGCCTTGCCATCCAGGTCTGCTTATCGGCGGGGATTTTGGCCAATGCGGAAGAGGGGCCGATTGCTTTAATTACGATTCCCATTGTGCTGCTGACGTTAGTCGCGATCGATTTGGGCGGGTGGGTCAAGCCGTATGGTTCACTGCTGACCGTGGCGGCGATGGGCGGGCTCTATGCGGCCTTGCGCGAGTTTCAGATCGGCGGTGAGTCGCGGATTCTGGCGGGGGCGCACTTGATGGTCTACATCATGTGGACCTTTCTATTGCAGGCGAAAGACCTGCGGCGGATGTGGTGGATGTTTGCGCTGTCTGTTTTACAGGTCGCGCTGGCTGCGGTGCTCACGAGTCAGCCTTGGTTTGGCGCAGCTCTGCTCCTGTATACAGTGGCCACGATCTGGTCGATGTCGCTGTTGAGTCTGGCGCGGGCGGCACTGCTGGCCAATCCGGCGGCTCTGTCGAGAGCTGTCAGTCAGAGCGTCGCTCCGACGGCCAAGGTGTGGCGCGGTGCTGTCTCGCGAAATGGCTTTCGTGCGGATGAGCGGGGCCGCTGGATCTCGCCTCGATTCCTGGGAGGCACGGGACTGACGTTTCTGCTGTCGTTGGTGGTCGGGATGATGTTTTTCGTCCTCACCCCTCGAGTCTGGCTGGGGTCACTGAACGGGTCGAACGAACGCTCGAAGCGCGGCGGAGCGCAGACCGGCTACACCGAATCGATCAAGCTCGGTGACATGGGACAGCTCTCCGAAAGCGATGAATTGGTCCTGGAGATTGATGGAAGCGATCTGCAAAGCCAGCAGCCAGCTTCTCTGGAGCGGATTGTCCAGGTGCTGGGTGTGGACCCCTACTTCCGGGGCTCCACGCTGAATCTGTATAGCCGCGATGGGCAGTGGCATTTCCATCCCAGTCGGGCGTGGGAGCAGCATCGCTTCCCGCTTCGGTGGACTCGAAACAATATGGTTCAATTGAATATGCGGGTTCACCCGACCGGTTCTCCGACCTTATTTGTGCATGAACTCGGGGAGGTGGAACGGCAGGAGTCGGTGGCCTTCAATCCCGAACGCAAGACATGGGAACGCGTGGACAGCGATCTGGGGTTACCCTTTGACTACAAGATGTTGATTCTCGACCGGTCACAAGATTGGTCGGGGATTTGGAGGGCTGCGCAGCATGCCCGCGATCAACAGCGGGGGGCGATCCATCCACAGTTGCAAGCTTGTCTGGATAACACCAATGACCGGCTGACCGCGCTCGCGCGGAAGGTCTGCGGCGTCGAGCTACTGGGCAGTCGAGTTTCTGATCCCGAAGTGGCTGCTCGAAAACTGGAGTCGTACCTGCGGGACTCGCCGGAGTTCAGCTACACGCTCGACCTGTCGATCGACGACCCGAGTATCGATCCGGTGGAGGACTTTGTCTTCAATCGGAAGAGGGGGCACTGCGAGTATTTCGCGACGGCGCTCGCCTTGATGTTACGAGGCGTTGGAATCCCATCGCGACTCGTGAGCGGGTTTAAGGGGGCGCAGTACAACCCGGAGACGGGCAAGATCGAGGTCCGGGCCTTACATGCTCATGCGTGGGTCGAAGGGTATGTGAACGGAGGTTGGATTCCATTCGATGCGACCCCCGGGGATCGCGAAACTGAGATCGCTGACAAGGCCAAGGAGGCTCAAAACTCCCTCGTTGAGCAATCGCGCGGGGCTTGGTTCTTGGGAATGAACTATTCCAAGAATCAACAAGAGCAGCTCGTGTACGGCCCGCTGCGGCAGGTCGGCGAGATGGTTCGTCAGAACTTCGCCGGTCTGATGGAGGGGAACCTGCCGGTTCTATCACAGATCAGAACACTGATCATATCTCCCCGAAACTGGTTTAGTTTTCAAGGAGCCTTGATGACGTGTGTGCTACTGTGGCTCGGTCGGATGGGGATCTTGTATTCGCGCAAGGCATGGAAAAAGTATGGAGGCTGGAGCCAGACGCGAGACACCTTGCGCCGCCGCGTGGCCACCGTCGAGTTCTATGAGCGGCTGGTCAAGATTTTGCGGAAGGCCGGATTCGTGGAGAACCCGGCCCAGACGCCGCGCGAGATGGCCGTTTCAGTCGAGGCCCGCTTCGCCCCCCGACTGTCGGTCGCTGGTCTGGACGGGGGGATCGGACGGCTCGTCGATTCGTTCTATTCCGTCCGCTTTGGCGGTGAACCGTTGTCGGCGAATGATCTGGCTCATGTGGAGCGGACACTGGGCGAACTGGAACGGGAACCGAATCGTTGAGCGTGGGATCGGCTTCCAGCCTGTCAGCTTCGAAGCACGACCGTCGTAGGCGATGTCGCTCCGTGACTCGCATTTCGCGACAGTATCATCTCACGATTTCTTGTGAAGACTTGATGGTCAGCGTCCAACTGCCATTCGAAGTCTCAGTCGCGGAGCGACGTGAGCTACTTGTTGTGTAGAAGCTGTCAGGCTGGTAGCCGATCCCACGGGGGCACCTTCAATCCGTTGTTGATTCGAGGAGCGAATCTGGACATGATGTCCGTTGCCCGACTCAGTCCTTATGAGCATTCGACAAATGATCGTCGTGGTTCGCTCCGCGAACCTACGTTGGATCGCGGAGCGATCCACGACTATCGGACAGTTGTTGATCGAGCAGTCCTTAACCCGGAGCGTCCCATGCATCGAATCTTGTTGTCTCTCCGTGGTCTGGTGGCGGTGCTGTTGATCGCGACTGCGACGATCGCATCGGGGCAGGAGCTTTATGAACTGGCTGTGCCGGGTCGTCCTGATCTGACCTCGCGTGCGGAGATACTCGGGAGCCAGTTGAAGGTCACCGACGCCACCGGTTCGACGTATACCTATGACCGGCATCCGGCATTCGATAGCCCGGATGGGGCGTTGCTCGGGTATCGATCACTGGGAGCGGGGACCGCGCTGCGCTGGCCAGTGACGGGTGCCGGGGCCATGTGGATTGGTGACTTGGCCGGGCTTGGTTGGCGCAAGAGCCAACAGGGAGTGACCGCGATTGGCGGCGCTCCGTTTCCCGGTGCGGAGGGTCCACCACTCATTCGCGGACCGGGTGGAATTGGGTTCCTTTCGGGAACGGCGGGGGCCA
>JAYSVZ010000608.1:0-12190 GCA_043718305.1 Planctomycetota bacterium
CATGGGACGTTGGCGTTCCTCACCGAACGCGGGGTCTCTTCGACGAAGATCATGCTCAGCAAGGTCTTCGTCTGGGGCGGCACGCTGCTGCTCATGCTCATTCCGCCGCTGTTGCAGGGCCGCGTCATCGGGAAATTGGACAACTACGGTAAGGCCGTCCCAGTAGCACTTGACGAGCCGATGGGTGCGCATGACCCGTTCATCCAATGGGTGGCCGCTCCCTCACCGGCGAATCACCTCTTCGTCCTGCTCCTCGGCACATTCACGATCGGAGTCCTGGCCGCCGCCTGGGTCCGGCGGCCCATTCTGGCGGGGATCGTCGGCTTCTCGCTGATGCTGCCGTGGTTCGCCTGGAGCGACATGCTCATGGAGTCCTATGCCCCGATCGGCTTCACTGCTGTGGTCCCAATCGTACTGATCGGCCTGGGCATCCTCTGGACTGGCTCACGAACTCTGCTGGAGCATTCGAACTGGCGGTCCAAGTTCGGCCAGATGGGTTGGGTGCTGCTGGTGGGGTTCATCGGCCTCCAAGGGTACTTCCACTTCCGGGCGAATGAAGTGCCAGTGGTCGCGAACGATGAGGTGCTGCAAAGCATCAGTAACGGCCAGCCCAGCCCGCTCGGCAATCCGGTCTCATCATGGAAGTACCCGTTCGACGAAGCGATCCCCCATGCGGCGCAGCTGGACGCCCTGGTCGATGATGAGACGAAGCGAAACGCCCTGTTTCAGCCTCCGGGGCCGTGGGGCGCTCTGCACGCTTTTCAGATGGGGATCTCCAGTCTCCAGCTCGATGAGGAGACGTGCGACCTCGACATCGCATTCGAGCATCTGCGCAAGTGGCTTGAACTGACCGAGCAGATGGCGTACGTATCGAGGGTTGAGGGTGCATGGCTCGAAGCTCTCTATGGTCGTCGCGTGGTGCTGAGTGCCCTTCGGCGATGGGCCAATCACCCGCAGCAGACCGCCGAGCGGATCGAAGCGGCGCTGACGAAGCTGACACCGAACAAGATTGGAATCTCCGGTGGCACCGTCATCGCTCGGCAGTACGCCGATGCCCGCCGGTCTCTGGAGACTGGGATCAGCACGGACGATTTTTATTCTGATGGGAACTCCTTCGCTCATGCCTCCCCCGTTGCTCAATGGCTTCTCTCCCGCACCGGCGAGAAGGAGCGCGTTCGCTGCCTGATTGACTACTACTTCTACCTGTCGGCGGGTTCACAAGTCTCGCAGCCCATTAACGTCGGAGAGGAGTTCGATCACTGGGTCAGCACGACACACGCCAGTGCCGCCACACTAGGCGTCTCACTCCCCTGGCAACGCCTCAACGTCCGGTACCACGGCCAGTTCGAGCTGGCTATGTCCGCGGAGTCAGCCACCCGTCTCGTCCTCCAACTTCAAGCCTGGCGGCTCAAACACGGCTCATTCCCGGCGAGCTTCGCCGATGTGATCACCGAGTTGGGTCCGATCAACGCTCGCGACTATTTGACCAACGAAGCGTTCCACTACGAACCGCAAGGCTTCGACCGCGATCTCCTGGCTGAGACGAACATCCTCATCCCGGCCAAGCAACCACTCCTCTACAGCGAAGGCCTGGCTGAGCCGCGCGGGGTGCAGTTGGACGACTCGCAAGGCTTCATGAACCCGCAAGGAATTCCCGCGATAACGCTCCAATACCAAGCCCGCAACTTCCGCTCGAACCCACCCTCGCATATATCCAACCCCGTCCCACCAGTCATCGACAGACCCGCCAACCCGCACACGATCCGCTTCTCAGTCTTCGGCCAAGTCATCGACGAAGACCGCCTCTGGCAGTTTCCGAAGGACAAGACCGATCCCCATGAAGAGAGCTCCGGCAGCGCGGGAATGGGGGGATCGAGTCTGGTGCCGAACGGCCAGTAGAATCGGGGCTATATTTGTTGGGTTCCTACCAACTCTTCCGGGTGGTCCGATTGTGTCATTTGCCCGGAACATACTTGGTGCCGAGTGTCCTTTTTTCGAATCATGGCCGTTTGAGGTGAGTGGAATGGCAAAGTGGGGCATGTGAACTAGGGTTGATGACCGACCCCCATTCGCGATCACTTGTCGAGGAGTCTGCGATGCCAGAAGCCAAACCACGCATTGTGGCCTGCGATGATCATGCCCACATTACATGTACGTTGGACATGACCTTGCGACGGTCAGGATTCGATGTCGAAACCTATCCCAATGCGGAATTAGCTCTCGAAGCGATCCACCGGGAAATGCCCGCTTTGGTGATTACGGACTGCCAGATGCCGGGTGGGATGAGTGGCTTGGACCTCTGCCGAACGCTCCGCCGCGATGCCCGCTACGATGATCTTCCCATCGTCATGCTGACTTCCAAAGGATTTGAACTTTCCGAAGAGATCCTCAAACGCGATCTCCGCATCGCAGCTCTGATCGGCAAGCCCTTTAGTCCTCGAGAATTGACGCGACTCGTGGAGACACTGGTTGATCCGCGGCTGATGCCTGTCGGGAGTGCCGGGTAGCGGTTGCGAGTGACGTAGTGACGTAGGCTGGTCCCACCGCTGGTCCCACCCTACGGCGACTCGCCTCCTCAGATCGACGGGGGCAGTTCCCCGAACCAGCCGATTTTCTTTCGATTTCGGTAGTAAAAATTCCCAAACCCATAGGCTGACGCCGTCAACGCATAGAACATCAGTGACCAGATGACCAAGTGCGTCAAGATCGGAATCGACTCCGGAATCCTCGGCATCAAAAATCCAATGCCGACCGGAACAAGACAGAGCGTCCCAAACATCATCAAGTACAGACCGTACTCCAGGGGCGTCCGCAGAATCGCCGTCAGCACGGTCCAGGGGTTCGAGGAGAGCCACTGCAAGTACAAAGCCCCCGCGATCAGGGCCATCGGCAACAGCGTCCCACAGGCTGCCAGCAGCACGAGCCGCACTATTAGATTGTGCCCCCAGTCTCCCAGCCCATCGGAGATGAACAGGAACGCTGCGTAGCCGGAAAAACTCCACCACGCGGCGGCGATCCAGTTCGAGAGGTCGGTCAGGATGGCGTCCTGGTCAAAGTCCATCGCCAGCGGCAGGTCGTCCTCGTCGACCGAGGCCAAGCGAAAGACCTGAAACAGGAAGTGAGCAAAGTACCCCAGGATCGTCACAGTTCCGAGGAACATGAAGGCCATCATCCGCAGCCCACCCGCCATCAAGCCTCCGGGAAGAAACCCCATCAAGCTCGTAAACGATCCATAAGCCAGAGCCAGAAGACCAATCGTAAAGAGGCTCTCCGTCCGTAATGGAAAGAGAAAGCTTCGCTTCAGCCCCGCCAAGATCGTTTCCGTCCCTCGGCGTTTGCGAACCGTGGCGGACTCCTTATCGTGCCGCCGTTTTCGTTTCTTTCGCTTTGGCTGAAGGGGGCCCTGGGCAGCCTCTTCCGATTCACCGATCTCCACGTTACGGCCATTGGACGAGCGGAAGAGCTTCTTGCGCGGTTCCGCCAAGCTGGTCACGGAGAGCAGTGGAGCTTCCTCCATCGTCTCGTCCGCGTCCTCGAACTCGGCTTCAATGATATCGAGAGGAGGAGGCTGGTCCGGAGCTGGCAGCAACACCGACTTTCCGCAAACACAATCCGCCATCCGCCCGGCCATTTGATTCGGAGCCCGCAACTTCCGCCCACAAAGGCATTGAACGACGATGGTCATGAGTCGTGCGATCCCAGTAGTAAGGGCCAGCGAGGCCAGCGGGTTGTCCTACGAATCGAGTCGGAGATCGGATCAATGGAATTCTATCAATTGATGACGATTATCGAGATTGAGTCGATCCCTTCACGTCAAACCGTTGGGAAACAGGTGGGAAATAAAGGCCCCGTAGGCCGTCGAGAGTCTCACGACGGCCTTCTGGCTCTCGCACGATCCGAGGAAGGCCGCTGAAATGAGCGGAGGCCCATGGAATGACTTCCGCCCTCTCGACGTAACTCCATCCCCAGCTTGAGTCACAGCCGATCTTCTTCCTGACCTTGAGAATCTGTTCTCGTTCCAGAGGGCGTAGTTGTCGGCTTGCGGATCACTTGCCATGATTCCCGAAGTGTTCACAATCTTGGCCTGTTCTGTCCAGGATTCCGTGCGTTGTCGCGCTTGATCCGGGTGGCTTGCGGCCCGGGATGAGACCATGTCTGATCAAGTCGCCATGACTGACAAGAAGCCATGACCGACAAGAAACCAACCACAGCCGAGATCATGGCGATGCTTCGCAAGAAGCCCGCCGAAGCTGCGTCCGCACCCCCTGCGGCCCCGGTCCCGGAAGCCCCTTTGCCCGTTGTGGCTGAGGCGATTCCGGTCGCGGAAGCCCCGCCTGCGGTGACTGCTCCACCAGCAGCCCCGGCTGCGAAGCCGAAGGGGACCGCCGATATTATGGCGGCGATTCGAGCCAAGGGGGCCACGCCCGCTGTTGCCGCTCCAGCGACCCCGGTTGCACCAGCTGCCGCTGCCGCTTCGGCAACTCCAGTCGCCGCTTCGGGGGCCGTCAAGCCGAAGGGGACATCCGACATCATGGCGGCCATTCGGGCCAAGGGATCTGCTCCGGCAGCGGCCTCCGCCCCGGCTGCCACGCCTGCCGCCGCCGCAACCCTGGTCGCCGCCGCTCCCGTGGTCACGGCGGCTGGGAAATCGCCTGCTGAAATGATCAAGGCGATGCGCGAAGGGGCCGCTGCGAAGGCGGGCACTCTTGCGGGCACCGTCGCTCGCGTCGCCGCTGCACCTGGTTCGGCAGCGGAAGCGATCAAGCCGAAGTTCCCCGCCAAGCCCGTCACTGCTGGTGCGGGGAAGAAGCAGGAACTCCCGCGCCGCGGGTTTGCCGGAGCCTTCTTCGCGGCGATCTGCACCCCGTACTACATGGCGTGGACGTTCATGTCGGCGATTGGGGGGCTGTGGGGCCTCGGGATGGCCCGCTTCATGATGCCGAACACAGTGCTGGAACTGCCGAGTAAGTTCAAAATTGGATCGCTGGGCGACTTCCCACTGGGGACCGTCTCCGAGAAGTTCAAGGCCAGTCGCGGCGTGTGGGTCGTCCACACCGACAGCTACGACGGCCAGAACGTGGTCTACGCCCTCTCTTCGGTCTGCACCCACCTGGGGTGTACGCCGAGTTGGCTCGATGCGGAGCAGAAGTACAAGTGTCCGTGTCACGGATCGGGCTTCTACATCAACGGCATCAACTTCGAAGGCCCCGCCCCCCGTCCCCTCGAACGGGTCGGTCTGGTTCTGGGGGCCGATGGACTGCTGGAGGTCGACAAGAGCGTCAAGTTCCAAGAGGAACTCGGCCAGTGGTCCGACCCGAAGTCCTACGTCAAGGTGGGCTAAGGGCGACTCTGCTCTGGCTCTGTCACAACTCAAGCACAACACAACACAAGCGAACCGTACGGTTCTTGACCGACAGCCTGGGATCTTCGCATGTCGATCGGTGAGACAATTCGCAATTCGCAGATCTGGCGAAGCATCTTCCGGCATCCGGCTCCGACCGACCGCCGGAACCGAGCTGTCGTCGTGCTGACGAACTTCTTTCTGCATCTGCACCCGGTGTCAGCGCAGAAGGGCGGAATCGCGTTGTCGTATACGTGGTGCATGGGAGGAGTCACCTTCTTCCTGTTCCTCGTCGAGACGCTGACCGGCGTGCTGCTGATGTTCTACTACCGGCCCACGCTGGAGTGGGCCTTCACCGACATTCGCGCACTGCGCGACGTGACGACGCTGGGCATCATGCGAGAGATTCATCGCTGGGGTGCCCATGCGATGGTGATTACCGTGTGGCTCCACATGTACCGGGTCTTCTTAACGGGCAGTTACAAGCCGCCTCGCGAGTTCAACTGGGTCATCGGCGTGCTGTTGCTGGTGCTGACGCTGCTCTTGTCGTTCACGGGCTACCTGCTTCCGTGGGACCAATTGGCGATCTGGGCCATCACCGTCGGATCGAACATGGCCCGCGCCCATCCGGTGCTCGGTCACGAAGGCCCCGGTTTTCAGTTGCTGAACATTGGTGGTTACGACCTGATCACGAATGCCTCGGACGCCCGGTTCCTGCTCCTCGGAGCGCGGAACGTCGGAGAAGAGACGCTCAACCGGTTCTACATTCTGCACTGTGTCGCCATCCCGATCGTGGTCTCGCTGCTGATTGCGATCCACTTCTGGCGCGTCCGTAAGGACGGCGGCATCAGTCAGCCCCTGTAGTCCCGTGTTGCCGTCGTCCCCTGTCGCCTCGGGCCTGTCCGAGAGATTCCACCTGACTTCGAGTATCCCCAGCCGCTGCCAGTCGCAGTTGCTGGCCGGTCCCGAGAAGCCCGCACCCCATGCACGCTCATCCCGATCTCACACAAAGCGTGATTCACGGCCTTGGATGGCTGTATATGCTGCTGTTCCTCGCGAACCTCGCGTGGACCTTCCGCAGCTTTAAGCGGGACGGAGACTTTGAGTCGGTCCTGGGCTTTCAGCACATTCCCAAAGCGACGCTGTGGGCGTTTTACGCGGCGTTCCTGATGTTGTTAGCGGTGACGCATCTGACCTCGAACTCGGCACCGGAAGAGTTCTTGATTCGCCTTCCGGAGTGGTTCAAAACACCGGTGGACTACATCTTTTCCGACGCGACGAGGTACTTCGGGGTCTCGATGATCGCGTTCGTCGGGATGATCGTGTTTCGCGAGTTTCTGACCCGCGACACGGTCGGCTGGATCATGTTCAACGCGGGGTGTCTGTTCCTCTCGCTAAGTATGACCGATTACGACTTCCGGCAAATCGTCGGCAAGCCCGACAACGTGCCGATCGTGGGGATGCTCTTCATTGGGGGCTACTTCACGTGGCTCTACTTCAAGAAGGCCTGTGACAACGACCGCCGCGTGGCGGAAGGGCGCCCGCTCGCCGAGCAGGAACTGAAGGAACAGGTTCTCGTGTGGCCCGATCTGGTCTACACCGAAATGCTCTGCATGATCCTGGTCACAGCCCTGCTGATCGTGTGGGGCGTTTACCTGCAAGCTCCGCTCGAAGAGCCAGGCCAAGCGGTCAAGACCCCGAACCCATCGAAGGCCCCCTGGTACTTCCTCGGTTTGCAGGAAATGCTGGTCTACTTCGACCCGTGGCTGGCGGGTGTGGTGCTGCCGCTGGTGATTCTGCAAGGTCTGATGGCGATCCCCTACATCGACTTCAACAAGAAGGGGAACGGCTACTACACCTTCAATGACCGCAAGTTCTCCGTGATCATCTTCCTGTTCGGGTTTATCCCGCTGTGGGTCGGGATGATCGTCCTGGGAACATTCGTGCGGGGTCCGAACTGGAACATGTTCGGGCTGTACGAGTTCTGGGACGTTCACAAGCTGGAGGTGCTGAACAACCGCAACCTCAGCGAAATCCTGTGGGTGGTGAACCTGGAGCAACCGCTTCCGAAGCCCGACCCGGCTTCGGGGCTCTTTAGCCAGATCGGCATGATCTTCATGCGGGAGGGGTTGGGCATCGGGCTGGTGCTCGGTTACTTCCTGGTCTTGCCGAATATCATGGCCCTGACGTTCATGCGGAAGTTCTACCTGCGGATGGGTGTGATTCGGTACAACGTTCTCGCGAACTTGATGCTGTTCATGGCCCTGCTTCCGATCAAGATGGGCCTGCGGTGGGCTTTCAACCTGAAGTACATCGTGGCCATTCCGGAATGGTTCTTTAACATCTGACCGACGAACTGTTCGTCCCTCAGTCCGTGTGAACCAACCTCCTCGACACTCGATCAACGACCATCACCCATGCCAGCGAACGATCAGTATTGGCGCGATCTCGGGACGATGCACAAGGTGTTCGCTGGCAGCGCGTTTGCGCTGTTCGCAGCCACCTTGCTGATGATGGCCCGCGATGAGAAGCGGGAGTGGCGCGACTACCAGCGACAAGCGGAAGACCTCAAGGTTCAGAAGCTCGACCGCGATTTGAAGCTCGTTGAGACCGACGTGCTGAAAGAGCAAGTCGAGAAAATCAATGCCACGATCCAGGCACTGACCACCGGGGATGCAGCCGCTGAGATCAAGACGGTGCAGGCGGAAGTCGACAAGCTGGCCGGTGACCTCGTCCGCGTCTCGACCAACTACAAGTTTCAGAATGCCAAGCTGGGGGTGGCTCGCGCCAATATTGACATTGCCGTGCGAGACTCGATCCCTGACAAGGAGATGGTGAAGGTCAACGCGGCTTACGATACGGAACAACTCGAGGCGGAACGCCTCGCGCGATTCGTCGAAACCGTCCGTGCTGAGACCGAAGCCAAGAAGGGCACGCTGGCCCTCCTCAAGAAACCTGCTGAAGAGCAGATCGCCGAACTCGCCAAGTTGGAAGCCAATCGCAAGGCAATTCAAGAGCAGATCGAACTCGTGAAGCCCTCCAGTATGGGGGTCGCCTTCAAGCGGTCGTTCAAGGAATGGCCGATCATCAACGGCTTCAATCCGCACCTCAACATCAAGTACGACTGGCCGAGGGGGCTCAAGCAGCAACTCGGCATGGCCAACGTCGACCGCGTCGACCGCTGCCGTTCCTGCCATGTGAACATCAATGACTTTGTCGGAACTGTCGCCGCCTACCCAGCGGGCGACGGAAAAGACGGAACCTACTCCCAGCCATTCGCAGCCCACCCCAATCCAGAATTGTTCCTGACCGCGACCAGCGCCCACCCGATCGATAAGTTCGGCTGCACGATCTGCCACGAAGGGGACGGCTCGGGCACCTCGTTCCAAAACGCGGAGCATACCCCTCGGAACCCAGCCCAAGCTGCGGAGTGGGAAGCGGAGCATCACTGGCACTCGAATCACTTCTGGGAACTGCCGATGTTCCCGAAGCATCTGGCCGAGGCCTCTTGCGTTCGCTGCCATCACGGCATCACCGAACTCGCGCATAGCGACAAGCATGGAAACTCCGCTCCGACGGTCGTCGAAGGTCACCAGTTGATGACCCAGTACGGCTGCTTTGGGTGCCACGATGTGAACGGCTACGACGCTGGGAAGCCAATCGGTCCTGACTTGCGTCTGGAGCCGAGTACCGACGAACAGAAGGCGAAAATCGCTGCTGACCCAACCGCTGTCGCTGGCAAGATGCGCAAGGTCGGCCCCTCGTTGCGGCACATCGGCCAAAAGTCCTCGAAGGAGTTCGTGGCCGCCTGGATCAAGGATCCCCAGGCCTTCCGCCCGACCACCAAGATGCCGAAGTTCTTCGGCAACTCGAACCAAAGCGACCACCTCGCGGAGATGCTCCAGCCCGTCGAACTCCTAGCGACGGCAGCCTACCTCGAACAGAAGTCCCAGCCGCTGGAACTGCTCAAGCCGAAGGACGGCTATGTTGCCAATGCTGAGCGGGGCAAGCAGCTCTTCTCCCGTCGTGGGTGCATGGCGTGCCACTCCTACGACGATCCGGAGCTCAAGGGCGTGAACGCCGACTTCGGTCCCGACTTGTCGCGAATTCACGAAAAGATCAAGCCCGGTGTCGATGGGTTCCAGTGGATGTACACATGGCTCAACGAACCGAGCAAGTACCACACGCGGACGAAGATGCCGAACCTCTTCCTGAAGCCGGAAGGCGAAGGGGATAAGTACGTCGACCCCGCAGCGGATATCGCAGCCTTCCTGCTAGCCAAGGCCGATCCGGACTTGGTCGCGAAGGCGTTCCCCGCATTGAACACTCAGACGAGCGTACTGGGCGTCGTTTGCGATCCCGAGTTCACAGCCGGGGAAGCCGCTGCCCTGGGAACCGATCATGTCGGCGTGCGGGTCATCGAAGTCCTGCCCGGGTCAGCCGCGACGCGATTGGAAAACCCCGACCTTGATAAGCCTTCGCTGCTCGTGGATGACATCCTGACCAAACTGGGATCAGCCAGCATTCGGTCGGTGGAGAGTTTGAACGACGAGATCGCGAAGCTCAACTCGGGTGAGATGGTCACGCTGACTTTCGTTCGCGAGGGGAAGACCCTGACGAGTGAAGTCCGCGTTGCCTCGCCGCTGGACGACTTGGTCCGGCTCTATCTGAAGAAGGCTCTCCCTTCGACGGCCGAGGTCAACGCCGCGATGCAGAATCAGCGGTTCCCGGTGCAGACTGAAGCATTTGAAGTCATCGGTGGCCAGACCCTGCCGCTCACCGACTTCGTCAAGGGGGACGAGATCGAACTCGCCCATCCAGAAAAGGACGGCCAGTACAAACCAGAAGAGTGGGAACAGAAGAAGCTGCTCTACATCGGGCGCAAGACGATCGGGCGGTACGGCTGCTACGGCTGCCATGACATCCCGGGCTTTGAAGAGTCCGGCCCGATCGGTGTCGCTTTGCAAGACTGGGGCCGCAAGGACACGGCGAAGCTGGCTCCCGAGCATATTGCCGAGTACCTGCACCATCATGGTGAGCCGGACGGCTCCAGCACACTGGCCCGCGTTGAAACGGCCATTGATCGCCAGAAAAACGACGGCGATGCCGCTCCGGCTGACCTGTCCGCAGCCTTCTACATCGATAGCTTGATGCACCACGGTCGTCCCGGCTTCCTGTGGCAGAAGCTCCGCGACCCGCGCAGCTACGACTACAAAAAGATCGAGACCAAGGGCTGGGATGAGCGGATGCGGATGCCGAAGTTCCCGCTCACCGAGAAGCAAATTGAATCGGTGGCCACGTTCGTGGTGGGCCTTGTCGCCGATCCGCCCGCTTCGCAATACCTGTACAAGGCCCAGGGAGCGACGGCGGCCCGCCTCGAAGGGGAGCGGCTGCTGACGAAGTACAACTGCGATGGCTGTCACATTTTGGAGATGCCGAAGTTCGAGTTCGCGACATCGCTGGAAGCGTTCACCGTGCCGGGGCTTGGCGCGAACAACTATGAATCTTCGCGGGAAGCATTGAGTCGGATTATTCCGACCCGCGAAGTCGACCCCCAAACGGCACGTAAGACGAAATCGGGTGAACTGATTCTGTCGGTGCATGGGCTGATCAATGTGGAGGTTGACCCGGAGGAGACGGATCCCGAACTTCAGAATCTCAGCGTGACCAGTTGGGAAGTTCTGAAGGTCGGCGACAAGACGCTCTACCCCAACGATCCGGTCAACATCAACCAGTCGAAATTGCTTTCGCGTGACATGGGGCGGGGCGGCGACTTTGCACACTGGCTGGTTCCCAATCTGTTGAAGAACGCCCCCGAAGCGGGTGGGATTCGCAACCGAGCTTGGCAGATGTCACCTCCCCCACTGGTGCGAGAAGGACATAAGGTGCAGACCCCCTGGCTCTATCAGTTCCTGAAAGAGCCGGAGCAGATCCGCCACACGACTGTCTTGCGGATGCCTAAATTCAACCTGGATGATGCAGAAGCGCTGGCCCTGGCCAACTACTTCTCAGCCGTCGACGGAGCCGAGTTCCCGTACCAGTCGAACCCACGGCAGACGAACGACTACGTCTCTCAGAGGGAAACGGCACACGGCAGCGTCTGGCTCGATTCGGGTTGGAAGATGATCACGACCGGCGAATGCACGAAGTGCCACCAAGTCGGCGGACGGGCGTACTTCTCACTGGATCCTTCTAAGGACATCCGTGGTCCGAACCTCGATCGAGTCGAGAAGCGACTGCGGCCAGAATGGCTCCAGGTCTGGATCACCAATCCGAACTGGGTCACCCCTTACACGTCGATGCTCCAGATCTACCCGGCCAACAAGCCAGTCTGGCCGGATGTTCTCGGGGGGCAGGGACCGCAGCAGCTCGACGCCACCGTCGATGCCCTGCTGAACTACTACAAGCTGCTCGAACGCCACGGCAAGACCGTGGTTCCCCCGACGCCTCCCGCTGCGGCTGCCCCTCCGGCAGCGCTGTAGCTCGACTGCCCGATTGTTCCTTCCCGCCCCGTGCGGACCTTGACCATGCGAAACCGAACGATGACCACTTGGAGCCTGTCGCTCCTGACGCTGCTGGCTCTAGCTGGCTGTGAGCAGGGCTTGGGCGGCGGTTTCAAGACACCCACGAACGTGTCGTTGATTGTCTCGAACACCTCGGGTGCTGCCGCGCCGGAAGCCGTAAGCGAAGCAGGGCCTGTGGCGGTAACCGGGTTTGGCTCGGTCAAGGGGAGGATCGTCATTGACGGTGCCGCTCCCGCTCTGGCCATGCTGGTGGCCAAGGGGGCCACGATGAAAGCGGGCGATGAGGTCTGCTCCCTGGTCGGCATTCAAGATGAGTCGGTCGTCG
>JAYSVZ010000609.1:0-3853 GCA_043718305.1 Planctomycetota bacterium
GAGTTGTGGGTGGGGTTTCTGTTCGCGCTGATCCCCATGCTGGTCTGCATGCTGGGGGCACTTCTCTGGGCAACACCAGTCATTGCGACCGAATTGGAACGACGGAGCTGGGTCTATCTGACGATTCGTCCGAACGGCGGAACAGCGGTCTTACTGGGCAAATACCTGGCAGCTGTGACATGGGTGCTTCCGGCAGCGTTATTGGGGCTGACTCTGGCGGTCCCGCTGACGATCACTGCGAATACCGATCCGATGGATGCTCTCAAGCTGTGGTGGGCCATCGCGCGACTGGTCTGCCTCGCTTGCCCCGCGTACTCGGCCATCTTTCTATTGCTCGGGATTATCAATCCCCGGCGCGCGATGGTCCTGGCCGTGGCTTACTCTCTGCTGTTTGAACTGATCATCAGTTTCCTACCCGCCGTCATTAATAAGGTGACAGTGCAGTACCGCCTGCGGGCGCTATTGATCGACTGGTGCGACCTCCCATTGCCAAGTGAGCGGAATCAGGGTGTCCTCGCGTTGATCGGCGAGACTTCACCGTTCATCCATGTTCTCGTTCTGATGGCCCTACCCCCCGTGCTGCTCGTGGGAGCAGTCACCTTACTCCGCCGGAGCGAGTTCTCGTCGGCAGCCGAATCGGATGTGTGAGCGGGCGACCTCACAGGGCGACGTAGTCGCAAAGGGTGGTCAGTGTTCAGATTTCAGTGGTCAGTTCAGAAAGAGCCACAGGCCACGATCGATGTCAGTACCCCGAATCGGTAACAGACATCGATCGTAGACAGCGATATTTCCTGAAAACTGAAAACCCTTTTGATTACGGCTGTCTCGCAATCCACGACCTACAGAATCGTAATCGTCGCCCCGTGATTGAGGGGCTGGGCAATCTCGATGCACCAATCATTCGCCGCCAGCGTTCTTCGAAGCTCGTCGACCAATTGCATTGCCGCAGCGACATCGCCGACGGGAATCACCACGGTCGGTCCCCACGACGACTGAACGAACGACTTCCCATACTGCGGAAACCGAGCAGCGAGTTCGCGCACAGATGGGCTGGAAAAGATGCCGCCTTGGACCGGAGAGAAGTACTCGCCCACGAGGCACCCAAACTCAGCGAGGCCCGCGCGGAACTCCTCACTGTCGCCGCTTCTGACTGCGGGCAATATCTGCATCAGGGTGAGCGCACAGAGCCGATCGGTGAGCTTTTCTTCCATGGGAGGCAGGGCCTCGAACACTCGCCGCTCGTGTTCCCCCGACAATCCCATCTCGCCGTTGACAGGCCGAAGCAACACGAATCGCCATCGCTCCGGAGTCGGCCCCGCAGCAGCCAGCTCTCCAATCGATGGCCCCCGCTGGCGACCTCCGTCGACCAGAAAACCACCTTGCAGAAAGCCGTGCAAACCGATCGCCGAACGATGTCCGCGCCCCGTCAAGAGCGCCAATGAGAGCGGGGCGACGTTCTCGAGCCGCAACAACGAACCCCCGTGCGCGAGCTGTTCCAAAGCTGCTGCCACAGCCAAGCAGAACTGCGTCCCGGAGCCGAATCCCGCGTGCTCGACGACCGGCTCGGTGACCTTCCAGGCCAAGGGCTGGGAGGCGACTCTCATTCCATTGGTGTCGGTGCGAATCTCCCGCCACGCCGCTCGAACGCGCTGGATGCGGCCAATTTGGGAGTCACCCGCCTGGTGATAGCTCTCGGTATCCGAGGGGCTGACCTGCAACTCGATGGCAGGCGAATCGATCATCAGACCGATCCCCCCAAAGGCCCGTCCCGAAGTGGCCCCGCAAGCCAGCGGACCAAAGTGCAGCCGCGATCCCGTCCGAATCGTGATCGGACTGAACGAGGAATCGGGATGGGAATGAATGGTCTTCAAGGTTCATGGATTGTACTACTCACCTCTAAAAACTGCGCACGCTGCACACATTTTCGATGGCCGGGAGACCTCTATACCCCGAAGGGGTTATCCACCACAGCCCAGGGTCGCGACGCAGGAGCGCACCCTGGGAATCGTGGCCCAGAGCAGCCCAACCCTGAAGGGGTTGTACATCTGCGTGACCCGTGTAGAACCCCTTCGGGGTTCGTCTCCGCGCGGCGTGTTGACCCAGGGTGCGCGACTAGTGGTCGCGACCCTGGGCTATGATGTTCCACCCTTTCAGGGTGCAGAGGTCGCCTCGACGATGGGCGGTTTCTGGCTGACGGCTGATCGCTGACTGCTTTCCATTTGGTTTCGGCTGTGCTGTCCGTACGCTGACTCGTCGAGCGATCGCGAGCAAGTCCCTTCACCCGAGATAACGCTGCGTAATCTCACCGTACGCATCGATCCGTCGATCGCGGAGGAATGGCCAATGGATTCTTTGAGTGTTGACCTGTGACAGGTCGCAGTGGGCGATCAGAATTTCGTCACCATCCCCAGCCGCCTTGGTCAAGATTTGCCCTTGCGGGTCACTGATGAAGCTCTGGCCCCAGAACCGAATCCCCTCTTTGGGAATGCCTTCAAGAGTCTCATGCCCAGTTCGATTCGGGACCGCGACAAAGACTCCGTTGGCCACGGCATGGGACCGCTGAATCAACTCCCAGCTCTCATGCTGAGCAGCATTGACCGCCGCGTCAGTGACCGTCGCATGCCAGCCGATGGCCGTTGGCAGGAACAGAATCTCCGCCCCTTTCAGAGCGGTGATCCGTGCCGCTTCGGGATACCACTGATCCCAACAGATCAGCACGCCGACCTTTCCATACTTGGTCGTGAAAGCCTGGAACCCCAAGTCGCCCGGAGTGAAGTAGAACTTCTCATAGAAGAGCGGATCGTCCGGGATGTGCATCTTGCGATAGATCCCCAGCAGTTCCCCATCGGCGTCGATCACGACCGCCGTGTTGTGATAAAGCCCCGGGGCGCGGCACTCGAAGAGCGATCCGATGATCACGATGCCCAACTGCTTGGCCAGCTTGCACAGTGCCAGCGATGTCGGCCCAGGGATCGACTCCGCCAGATCGAAGTGAGCGTAGTCCTCGCTCTGACAAAAATACTTGGAACGAAAGAGTTCTTGGGTCGAAACGATCTTCGCCCCGCGCAGAGCCGCCTCGCGAATGGCAACCAGCGTCGCCTCCAGATTGGCATCCAGGTCCGCACTAGTCCGCCGCTGAATGACAGCCACTGAAACAACTCGGGGGGTCGGCATTGAGGAATCTCTAAAGAGGGACTGAGCGACCATCATAGGGAAACTCGAAATCCGAAGCACGAATTCGAGGCAGCGACCATCACCCAAGGTTACGAGGACTTCAGAACCTCCCGCACGATGTGCCCCTTCACATCGGTCAGCCGGAAATCGCGGCCTGACTGCCGGAACGTAAGTCGCTCGTGGTCCAGACCCGCGAGATGCAGGACCGTCGCGTGCAGGTCGTGCATATCGCATATCTTCTCGACAGCGTGGACGCCGAACTCATCGGTATGGCCGTGCGTCACGCCGCCTTTGATCCCCCCGCCCGCCATGAAAACGCTAAACCCCTCCGGGTGATGGTCCCGACCATCGGGACCAAGCGCATGCGGCGTCCGACCGAACTCACCGGCCCACAGGATCAGCGTACTCTCAAGAAGACCTCGCTGTTTCAGATCGCGAATCAGTGCGGCCACAGCTCGCTCCGTTTGCTTGGCGTTCTTTTCATGACCCGCCTTGAGACCGCCATGCTGGTCCCAAGTCCCATTGGATAGACCGTACGGGCAGTTGATCTGAATGAAGCGAACGCCCGCCTCGACGAGCCGTCTCGCGCGGAGGCATTGCCGCGCATAGAGCCGCGTGTTCTGGTCCGGGTCATTGAGTCCGTACATCTCATGGGTCGCCTGCGACTCCTTCGTCTCAT
>JAYSVZ010000610.1:0-3847 GCA_043718305.1 Planctomycetota bacterium
GCGTTCGAAGGCTTCGGCCTCGGCGGTGATGCTGGCCATCTCCTGCTCGATGCGAGGGAAGTCCTCCTCGCTGATTTTTTGAGCGAGGTCGAAGTCGTAATAGAACCCATTGCCGGTCGTCGGGCCGAAGGCGAGGCCGACTCCTTCATAGAGCCGCATCACCGCGCGGGCCATCACGTGGGCACACGAGTGCCGCAGCACGCCGAGCGCCGCCGGGTCTTTCTCGGTGATGAGCTTCACCGGGATCGGGCTGGCCGACGAAAGGTCTTCGAGAGGCCGAAACGCATCGCACACCGTGTCGCCGATCTGTACGGCGATGGTCGCCTTGGCGAGTCGCTCGGAGATCGACCGGGCGACATCGAGAGCGGAGGAGCGAGCGGGGAAGTCCTTGACCGAACCGTCGGGAAGTTGAACTTGCATGATGACGTGTGAGCCTGACAGATGGTGTCACCGAGGTCCGACCCCGCAGGCATCCCTGCTGGCCCTAGGCTGTAGGCTCTAGGCCCTAGGCCATCCCCGTCAAACCGCGACGCCCACCGCTACGAATGGTGAGGAAACCGCCACGATTTGTTGACGGGGTTGTACCGCACCGGGAAACGGCGGGTCAATTGGGGCGGATCGCAGAATGTCCGTTGCAGCGCAACCCTTCCGCATCGAGCGTGTACTGCGCCAGTCGTCCCCGGGGAATGTAGGGCTCATTTCATGGATCTTTCGGTGATTACCGCGACATGCCAACGGCCCGCTCAATTGGCGGTCTGCCTGGCACAGTTTCAAGCCCAGCAGTTCGGCGGGCTGCGCTGTGAGCATCTGGTCGTGTCAGACGGGATCGACCCGCATGCCCGCTGGCTCGCAAAGCAGTCCGGGGCCCGATACCTCGAACGTCCCGAACCGGGCGGGCAGTGGGGGTCGCTGGCCCGTGATGCTGGGATCGAGGCTTCAGCGGGACGCTACGTCTGCTTCTGGGACGACGACAATCTGTATGAACCGCATGCGCTGGCAGCGCTTTGGTCCGCTGCAGAGGGGGCTGATATTGGCGTTGTCCAAACACGCTATCGGTGCCGAACGCGCCCTGGAGCGATTACGATCCCGCGCCGCTGGGCGGGCCAATTCGTGGCGGGCGATGTCGACACGATGTGCGTAGCGGTCCGCCGGGAGATTGCGATCCGGGAACAATGGGAGCAGTCGCCTCCGCCCGATCGCCCCACAACCGACTGGGACTGGCTTCGCCGATTACAACGCCATACCGTAAACATTCGGTTTGTCCCGATTAAGATTGGATGGCATCTGTAATCGTCCACACGGCGATCGTCCGCGTTCATCCTTCGGGGCCTCATGGCTTGAAGGCCTGAGAAGCCTCAAAAACGAGCCCACGCGACCCTTGAATCTTCCCCTGGTTTCCGGCACAATACCCCGCTTCGACTTCCGCAGGGTGCGGAAGCTGTCATTCACCCGCCGGTCCGCGCACTTGATGCCTGGACCTTGATCAAGAGATCAACCCATGGCCCCGAATTCGAACTCCAATCCGAACCCGATGACCAAAACGGATATCCGCAAGATCCGTAAGAAGCGTCAGCGGCTCAAGAAGAAGCTCAAGTGCCGGTTTGCACCGGATGGTGTCATTCCGCGTCCGGTCTACGTGGACTACAAGGACGTGCGGCTCCTCAAGGGGCTCGTCGACCGGGAAGGCCGGATTCAACCGCGTCGCCGGACCGGAACCTCGGCCATCTTTCAGCGGGCTGTGCGCGAGGCTGTGATGCGGGCTCGGTTTATCGGTCTGATGCCTTACGTGGCCGACGAATAAGTCATTTGACGCGAGTGCCGTGAGAACAAGAAAAGCCCAGTGGTCACCACCGCTGGGCTTTTTTCGTGCCTGCACTGGTCGCTGCTCCCTGATGGAAGACAACGGGCCGGGCAAGTGGGGAATTCCACTTTGGCTAAGCCTCCCCTGCGGAAGTCGCCCATCACCAAGGCCAGAGTCCGCGTCGCATCTGGCACCAATTCCATGGAATGCTCCGTTCTTCCGCCCTGAAGGGGCACCGACATACCAGCCCAGGGCCACGCCGGCCACGCCCTGGGAACCGAGTCCACCTGTTCGCCAAGCCCTGAAAGGGCGGCACAATGCGAGCTCCAGCCCTGGTTTCGCCCTTTCAGGGCTGAGGGCGTGGGGGACTCCGCGACCTGGGGCGGCGCTCCCGGGGGTCGCTCTGCCCCAGGCTGGTTTGTGGCTGCCCCGTTGGGGCGGAGGAGGGAGGCTTGAACACGAACGCCTTGAGTGATGCGTTAATTCTGCATTGACGGAGTCGTGCTGGGTGAATGACTGGCCAATTGAACCGAAGGAAACTGGCCACATGCGTTGCTGCCGGTCTTTACGCCTTCCGGCAGTTCTCACTTCAACAGGCTGCGATCGAGCACGAACCGCGCCCGTTCGAAGTAGGGCTGCCAGCCGATCTCGGGCTTCCCGTCTCGCAGGCAGTCGCGGACTTTGGCGAGGGTGTTGAGGGCCATGTGGGGGCACTTGTTACACGCACAGGTCTCGCCAGTGTCGGTCATGATCCCCGGAACCGGGATGTATTCGTGCCACGGAGCGATCTTCTGAAGCGGGTGGATCATGTTCGCTTCGGTCGCGACCAGGAACTTGGTCGGCTCCTTGCGAGCGAAGACATACTGCCGCATCGTTTCGGTGCCGCCCACGACATCCGCGACCTCTAACAGATTGGGCGGACACTCGGGGTGAGCGATCACGAGGCTCCCGGGGTTGTTCTTCTTGGCCCGGTTCAGGTCTAAGAGGCTGAAGACTTCATGCACCATACAGGAGCCCGGCCAGAGGATCATCGGGCGACCGGTGATCTCGGTGATGTAGCGACCGAGGTGCTGGTCCGGAACAAACAGGATTTCTTTGTTCTTGTCGACCTTGGTCTCGATGATGTCACGCGCGTTCCCGCTCGTCACGATCCAGTCGCACAGCGACTTCACCGCCGCAGTCGTATTGATATAGGCCACCGTCTCGAACTCGCGGCCCTGCGCCCGAAGCGTCTTTTGGTAAGCATCGAGGCGATCGGCGGGACAGCTCTCGGCGAGTGAACAACCCGCGTTCAGGTCGGGCAGCAAGACTCGCTTCTCGGGGTTCATGATCTTGGCCGATTCGGCCATAAAGTGGACCCCCGCGAAGACGATCGTCCTGGTCGTGACCTGGGTCGCATCGCGGGCCAGCTTGAGCGAGTCCCCGGTGAAGTCGGCGATGTCCTGGATCTCGCCGCCGACATAGAAGTGGGCCAGGATCGTCGCGTCGTGCTTCTTCTTGAGGGCATCGATCTCGTCGATCAGATCGAGCGGATCCTCGTCAGAGACCTGCGGCGTAAAGGGGCTGGTGATGACGGGAAGTTCTTGGAGCGGCATGAGTCGGCCTCGGACTGTCGGTCGCGAGGAACCTTCGACTGCGAGACTCACCGCGACCCATGGAATCGTATCGTGTCCGAGCGGGACACGTCAGTGAGACCTTGGTTCGCGATGCGTTTATGCGTTTTCGGGCCGGAAGATGACAGGGAGATTATTTTCGTCCGCCTGCCTTCAATCTCATTCACGCGCAGATCGCCGAACAGGCCGACGAGGTGGTCATCGTTGCCGTTGCCGGCGAGCATGGGGAAGGTGGTCACTCCGTTCTTCACTTTGAAGCTGCCGATGTTTTGGGCGACGAAGCCGAAGTGGTCGATCCCGCCGTTGGTGCCGAGGACTTGTCCGCCGATGACGATGCTGGTGATCCTGGAGAAGACGGTCGCGACGTTTTTGTCGTTGAGTCCGGACGTGATCACGTCATCCGCATTGCCGAACAGGCCATCGACTCCGGCCG
>JAYSVZ010000062.1:0-2735 GCA_043718305.1 Planctomycetota bacterium
AGAGCCAACTGACCGGCAAGCAGATCGTCAAGGTTGTCGCCGTGCCGGGCCGGATGGTGAATTTTGTGGTGAAGGGGTAAACTACGGGTCGCTTCCAGAAAGGAGTCACGACCATGACCGAATTGCAGATCTTGTTCCAAGAAGACAGTTTCGAAGACTCGGCGATTAAGAATGGAGTGAATCTGTGGAATGAAGCCGACCTCATGAAGGCTCTGGGGTATCACAGTGCAGAGTCTTTCAAGAGGGTCATTCAGAAAGCCCAGCAAGCGTGCCTGTCTCTCGGCATTGCGATCGAAGAGAGCTTCGTACGGCAACCAGACACGACATACCGGCTGACTCGGTTCGCTTGCTATCTGATCGCCATCAACGGGGATTCGAAGAAGCCCGAGGTCGCAGCCGCACAGGTCTACTTCGCGGCCCTCGCTGACACTTTTCGCAGTGCCATTGATCAAGCCAGAGATGTGGATCGAGTGCTGATTCGCGATGAGGTCAGCGAAGGCGAGAAATCCCTTTCCAGTACTGCGAATCGTCATGGCGTGGAGAATTTTGCGTTCTTCCACAATGCGGGATATCGAGGCATGTACAATATGAATCTATCCGTACTGATGACCAAGAAAGGGATCGCCAAGGGCGAGAGACTCATTGACCGCATGGGCAAGGATGAGATTGCAGCTCACCTGTTCCGAATTACCATGACAGACGCCAAGATCAAGAACGAAGGTTTGAAAGGGCAGCAGTCGTTGGAAAGTGCTGCCGAAAAGGTGGGGAAACATGTGCGACAGTCGATGATCGAGTTGATTGGGCAGCGACCAGAGAATCTGCCGGTGGCCGATCCAATCAAAGATGTGAAGAAGAGACTGAAAACCACGAACCAGCAATTCAAGAAATTGGATTCCAAAGCGGCCAAGCCGAAGGGCATTTCAGACTCATCGAATCCCGAAGAATCGGAATCGGAGTAAGGGGCATGTCACGCATCGGCCACACGATCATCGCACGCCTGGAGCAGTACGCGAACGACCTGGAGAATGGCGTTGACATCGCGAAGAAGTACACCTGTCGCCAGATTGTTCTCGACCTGGAGCCCAAGCCGTACGATGCGAAGCGGGTCTTGAAGGCTCGCAACACTTTGGGGCTGAGTCAGATGCTCTTCGACCGATTCCTGGGCGTCTCCGTCAAAACCGTGCGAGCCTGGGAGCAGGGAACCAACACTCCTCAGGAGATCGCCTGTCGGCTGATGGACGAGATCCAGCATGACCCGGACTATTGGCGAAAGCGATTGAGCCAATTGGCTCGGAGTAAAACGCCAAGGTCAGTGTGAGACCGGATGGTGAACTTTGTGGTGAAGGGGTCGAGTTGTTGGCGAACACCGAATCAGCCCAGCCGACTCGAACTCCTCGCTGGAAGCGATTCCTGCGATGGGGGGGGCGGGCTGTTGATCTGTGCGCTGATCGGTTATCAGTTTCGGCCACTCAATGCCGTGGAACGAAAGCTCGTCGGGACGTGGAGTCTAGAATCCGACCCTCAAAACTTGGTGACTCTTCATTCCAATCGCACAATCTCCCATCCCAATGACAGAACAGCCCCCACTGGCCGTTGGTCCGCCCGCGGAGATCATTTGTGGGGCGTTCAGGCCCCGCCGCCCTACCCGCAGTGGTTAAAGCGCATGGAATGGCGACTGGAGAATCATCGCGAGTGGCTGAATCCCGGTTCGTTCGATATTTTGGTGCTGACTTCAACCCACATGGTGCTGCGACGAGCCAATGGAAGTAAAGCGTCATTTGTTCGCACCACGGAGGATCAAATCAAGGAATGAAACTTCGACAGCCACGCAACGATGCACGGGCAGGTGACTGGGTAGCAGATCCTCAAGGGGTCGCCGGGCCGGATGGTGTACATTGTCGTGAAAGGGTAAAATATAGACACCCAGATTCCAAGGAGGTTGTTGACATGTCCCAGGAAATCACACTCTTTCATTTCGACGAAGAGCCTCGAAGTTTTGAGGATCTTGCGATCACGAACGGCACGAATCTGTGGAACGAAGCCGACCTCATGGAGGCATTGGGCTACCAGTCTGCCGAGAGCTTCAAGAAGGTCGTGATAAAAGCTCAGCAAGCTCTCTTGTCTCTCGGGGTTGCCTTCGAAGAGAACTTCGTTCGCCAATCGAGCGGCGACTATCGACTCACCCGATTCGCGTGCTACCTCATCGCGATGAATGGGGATTCCAAAAAGCATCAGGTCGCGGCTGCACAAGTCTATTTTGCCACTCTCGCAGAAACCTTTCGGTCGGCAATCGAGCACTCCGAAGCGATCGACCGGATTGTGATTCGTGACGAAGTGACTGATGGCGAGAAGTCCTTGGCCAGCACTGCCAGTCGGCACGGTGTTGAAAATCACGCGTTTTTTCAGAACGCAGGATACCGTGGGATGTACAACATGAATTTGAATGCCCTCAAGGACAAGAAGGGGCTCAAGAAAGGCGAAAAACTAATCGACCGCATGGGGAAAGAGGAGTTGGCGGCTCATCTGTTTCGGATCACTCAGACCGATGCAAAGATCAAAAAGGACGGAATGACAGGTCAAAAACAGCTCGAAAACGCAGCGGAGCAAGTTGGCAAGCAGGTTCGTCGGACCATGATTGAGATCAGTGGTCAGCGCCCAGAGCATCTTCCCTTGGCAGAACCCATCAAAGATGTCAAAAAGACATTGAAATCAACCAGCAAGCAGTTCCGAAATCT
>JAYSVZ010000611.1:0-3846 GCA_043718305.1 Planctomycetota bacterium
TCGACTCGCAAGAGCACCGCGACCAGCCACAGCCCACCCCACGTCACCCAGCCCGGTCCGCGTGCCGGACGATCGGCAGGGGGGCTAGAAGTCATTGCTAACGATCACCTGCTGAAGGGGGAGACCGGTCAAGCGGTTTCCTTGCGGGCTAAAGAGAGCGGCATAGACCGCTCCGTCGATGTTCTCGGAAAGGAACCGCCCGCTCCCATCGGCAAAGAACACATTGACGCCGCCGGTATGAAAGCTATTCGCGATCGGCGATTCCCCTTCAGGCAGGGTCAGCCCGCTGTTGATCTTGCGGCTCGCTTGATTGACCACTTCATAGCGGACGTTTGCCGGGCTGCAACTATGGGTTAGGCCACAGGGGTCTTGATAGTAGACCGCACAGCGCGCGGGGTCTGGGTTGGCGAAGCTCCCCCGAGCGTAATTCGGGTCGGCCCCGACACGCACATTCTCCAACAACAGAAACGTTTGCGAACCGCCATCCATCACATCGGCCAAGGCATGGGACCGCTTCGTGATCTGTGTGGTCCAGGTCTCCATAAAGAAGAGCCCCATCCGCTCATAAAGATCCCGATCGGTCGGGGACGCATCGGTCCCCATCGTGTCGTGGGGAAAGACTCCATCGCCGTTGAGATCGAGTGAGTCATTGTCCATGTTTACGGGAACATCCCGCGCCCCGTTGGCATGCCTGGTCGTGTAGCCGATCCCCCCGTTCACGGCATAGCTCAAGTCGCCCTTCCCCAGGAGGCTAATATCCGCCGGGCACTGATAGACGGGAACTTGCTCGCGGGTCAGAGGCTCATTCACCGGATCCTCCAGCGACTTATCGCGGTCCCATTGGTTGAACAAGTTTTGCTGCTCCACATACGGCAGGATCGTCACAGCCCACGTATGGAGCGGAAAGGAATTCAGGCTCGCATCATGTCCCCAATTCCCCGAGGCTGGGAGCCGTCGTTGGGCAGCCTCGAACGACGCGAGTGCGAGGCCCACATTTCGCATGTTGCTCAGACACTGCAATCGCCGGGCTGAGTCACGCGATCCCGTGATCGCTGGCAAGATCAGAGCAATCAAGATTCCGATGATGACCATCGCGACCAGCAGCTCAATGACTGTAAAGCCTAACCGTGTGAGGAAGCGTCTACCCAATGAGCCAGAATTTGATTGCATCAAGCCAACTCCCTTACCGTGCGTCGGTCCAGACTTCGACCCGCTTGGCCCCAAAGTACCCCGCCAACGCCGAGAGGAGGGCCAGATCGACCAGCAGAATCGTGAACTCCGTCGGAGGACAGTCCCCCAGCACCGGCAGCTTGTAGTCCGTCCGGCCACGAGGATTCGGAAACCGCATCGCATTGGTGCGAGCCCAACGGGCTGTTCCCCAGCAAACCAATACCGCCAGCGTCACCGCAAACACCAATCGAAAGGCGATTGGCGATTGTATGAAAGCGGACGCTGTCCGGATTCGGCCCGACCAAGCCTCCAGCCGGACGCTGCGACGTTTCGGTTCGCGTTCAGCAATGGCCGCCTCAACTAGGATCTGAACCGCCGAGGGGGCATGTTCCGGTGGCGGCGGCTGTTCGGAGCGAACCTGTTGCAGCCGCTGTTTCCAGCGGGGGGCCTCGGAAGCCGTCTCAAGATTCTCGGCAGCTGCCAAGTCGGAGATGGAAAAATCGGAGTGCTGCCCGCCCGACGGCTCAGACAGATTCGCGGGAAGTTCCGATCGGTCGGCTGCGCTGGCCAACTCTGGCTCAGACCCGACGCTCACCGATCGGCGAACGGTATAGAATAGACCGACGACTGTTCGGGCGGGATGCCAATCGGCTTCCCACTCCGCCCGCACCAGATCGTCCTCCGTGAGTTCCCCAGCGCGCGCCTTCTCGACCAACTCGCGAAACGCGATCGGTTCGGGCGAATCCAATTTCTGAGCAAACCAACGACTGGCCATAATCACCGCCTAATTTGCGGACGACTGGAAAGTTACGCACCGGATCCATCCTAACCCAGCACCAAGGGCGTGTCACCTGTAAATCCTCCGAACCTCTAAATGGAGCGACATCGAGCGTCTTGCGACAACGATCTCCCATGAAGTAGCCTTCGGTGGTGGCCCCCAAAGCTTCGGGGGAGCCTGACGGCTCACGGACTTTCTCTGGCGAAACTCACCATGACTGATGCCTACCCGCCCATCGAGATTGCGATGCGCATTCCCGGCACTTGGGCGCATCCCGGCGAACTGGTTGAACGGATGCCGCCGGGGTGTCGTCTGACACCCGAGGGGTTGACCCTCCCGGATGGATCGCAGGTGGAAATCGCTCCGATGAAGCCCGATCGGCAGTTCGCTGAAATCTTCGCCTCGTCCTGTCGCCGGCCAGCGACTCCCGATGAAACGGCGAGAGTCAATCGCTACACGGTCAACATCGGACTCATGGGGCCAGGCGGCTCACTCGAGGCGGCCCGCACCATGCTGCAAGCGGCTGCGATGGTCATTCGTGCGGGCGGGGCGGGGGTCTTCATCGATAACAGCGGGTTGGCCTTTGGCGGCCAAGACTGGCTGAACTTCGCGGAGGATCCGAGTGCCGATGCGCTCAGCTTTGCCTTCGTCAGCATCATTCGAGGTCAGTCGGACGCCTGGACCATGGGGATGCAAGTGCTGGGACTTCCCGAGATCAAGATGCGGCGGGCCGACATCGAACCGAGCGGCGATGTGATCATTGAGGTGCTGCGATATATGTGCCAGTGCGACCGACCGGTCGACAAAGGTCACATCCTGATGCTGGAGGACGGCCAGACACTGCACGTGAGTTCAAAAGCCGAGAGTGAGTTCCCCTCCGGAAGTCCGATGCACAATCCGCGGGGTTGCCTGCAGCTACTCCCCGCCAAAGAGATCGCCGAGCGGAACTGACTAAAGGGGCTTTCATGGCGATTCACCGGACTCGGAGAGTCCGGCGGCACGGTCGGCTTCACGAGAAGTGTTCCAATGAGCGTCCTTTTTCGGAGAAAATGGTGTCCTTTCAGGGCCGCAGACGCCTCAATGAAGAATCAGGGGGCAGACGCCTCCCCGCTCGCCGAGACATTTCACTCGATACCGCTCGGGGGATAGTTCCACTCTTCAAAGCTGGGTTTCCATCGCTCCGCAATGCGTTGCTTGAACTCACCCGGCAGTGCTGAGTAGTCGTTCTTCTGATACCCCGTGAGGGAAGCCGCATAAGTCCGGAGTGGGGCCTCGACAGGTGAGAAGTCTGGCAAGCTCAGCGCTTCGTAGATCTGTTTCACCTGGCCGAGCGGGTCTTGCTCCAACTCTTCAAACCCGATCTCGTGGTATTGCCCGTCTGGGATCAAAGTCCGCTCCTCGAAGAACACGTCATACATCCGGCGGTACTGCTCCAGAATCCAATCGTCCAGATCATCGAGCCGGGGCCGTTGCACCCGATGCCAAGCGTGGTTCACTTGGAACAACCGCCGTGTCGATGAAAAGACCGTGAACGGGTTGCGGTGGATATGGATGAATTTGGCCTGCGGGTACATCTCCAGCAGTAACTTGATCCGGCAGGTGTGCGGTGGCGACTTCAGGATCATTGGTCGCTTCAACTTCCAGGTGAGCTTCCGCAGAAACAGGTCGAACGCGGCCTTCCACTGAATGACCTCGACATCAGTCGCCTCGCGCAGCGTGAGGTAGCGGTCGTAATGCTCGCGGCGATTCTGGAAGACCCATCCCATATAGGGGGAAATCCCGCTCATGTTGCACAGGGCAAACTCGTCCTCTTGAGGGGATTGCATGGTCCACTCGACATTGTCCATGGGACGACGCTTGGGAAGGAAGAACTCGATGCCCCGCGAATGAAACGACTC
>JAYSVZ010000612.1:0-12149 GCA_043718305.1 Planctomycetota bacterium
TTCGCTCGTTCGCCGAGACCCTGTTGTGCCATGACCATCAAGTGGTCACACGACTGGGAACATCACTTGCCTAAGGACATGCCCCATGGGCGCGCATCAAGCTTACGCCGGTTCCCGTCAACATGGCTGGACACGGATCGACATGCTCATCGCCCTGTACCAGGCGACGCTCAATTCGATGGAACAACTGGAGCGACAACTGGCCGAAGGCCGCTCCCTGCCAGCCACTCAGATGCAACTCCAACGCCGACTCCTCGGCATTGTCGCGGGACTCGACCTCTCCGCGGGCGACTTACCGATGCAAATTGCACAACTCGTCCGCTGGGCGCTCAGTCAATTGCCGTCCCCCGACCCCCAGGTCTGGCGTCGGGTCATCCAGTCCTTCCGGACGATCTGCCAAGCCTACGAGTCGATTCGCCCCGAAGCGGCCGAGCAAGAATTAGCGAGATAACCCATGGCCAGGTGGCTCATGCCGTGGAACGTTCTTCGTCCACAGCGACAGTTCAATCAAGGCATTCCTTTCAAGTGGTGACTCCCGTGAAGAACAATCGCACGTTTGCTGGCCTGAACCTTAAGTGGGGGGACTCGCATTCGAGACTCGATGAGCAAATCGCGGCTGCGATCGAGGAACAATCGCGTCGCACCAGAATCTTGAAACGGGTCGCCACGATGAAACCGATTGACCAACGCGAATTACTGCTTCTGGTCAACACGGTTCACGAACTCTTGTCGTGCCGTTCTCGGTACGCCGAGAGCCTCGATCAAGTCGTGAATCTGTCATCCCATCATGTTGGCACGCTCGATGTGTTGGGGGATCAGATTTCCCGATTTGAGAAGCAGATGTGCGAACTTGAGGACTCGATGTTTGGAATCACTCCTCACGCGCCGAGTGCATCGGAAGTCCAAGCTATTGCAAGGGCATACTCAATCACCCCCGACCTGGCTGAGACGGCGAGATGGGATGACGTTCGAACTCTTGACTTTGCGCATCCCCACACGACGGCAGGAGCGATTGCATGAACTCCAGATTCTGCGTTCTGTGGCTTCTACTCTTGTTTCTAGCCCCCCGGTGTGAAGCAGAACAAGCCACGGCCAGTGATCGCCAGACGTACACTGTCAAGGTGAGACCACAGGCTCACTTTCGTTCGACATCGCATCATGTTGATGAGACTGTGTCCCGCTCTGGAGAGAAGCAGATCCAGATTGATTCCAGGTGGAAGGTCACCACGAACTCGCGATCTTTGACATCGATTCAGTTTGAGGTCGAGACATCAGGGTTACATTCAAACACGCTTGAGACTCCGGCTGTCGAACTCAGTCTTGTTCGACAGAGTGCAACGACCTCATGGGATGAATCGAAGCTGTCGATACACACCAGATCATGGGCCACTGAGAATGGATCACGGGAGTCGCCTTGGCAGAAACCCGGAACGACAGAGGTCGGGCTACAAGTGATCGTGAGACGACACGGAACTCCAACGCAGGACGACAAGATGGCGCTTGTGACGATCATCGCAACACTCTCTGTCGAGTGACTCCACGGACTGGGTGGAGCAGGATTGACAGAGGAACAACTTCGATGCCCATTGGAGACAGTCGCATGGCTCACATCAATCTCGGAGTGGCCATCCATGATCACAAACAAGCACCCCCAGTGGGTGTGCGCAGACCGGGCGTTACATCACGGGAGCGAGTTCTTCGACTTCTCATGCACTCCCCTTCCAATGAACAAGCAGCATCGTCACTTCGAGAGAATCCATCGTACGAGGGCCAGCGGGTATTGACTGCGATGATGGCCATGTACTCCCTCTTGATCATGACTGGAATTGCCTTAGTGATCCTGTTTCCTCCCGATCCGATGTCTGACTACTCCACAAAACCGATCGTGAAACCACTGCATATTGCGACTCGGGAGCATGATGTTCAGTAACACCCTGCACTCCCACGAACTGCCGTGAGTCGGGTGTTGATTCCCACCGACCGAACAGACCAAAGCGAGGAGAACGACCTTGTTCACCGATGAAGTCCTGTGTGAAGTGGATTACGGACCATCCCTGCCAAAGACCGATGTGCTTCGTCAGTCACAGGCGATCACCGCCTGCGAGGAAGCCTGCGGCTTAGGTCTTTGCCAGATTCACGATTTGGACGGGCGCTTCGTCTCGGGAATTCTTGCACAACTTGGACTGGCGGTGACCCCCACACTCCTTCGCGATCTGAAGTATAAAAGCGTTGCCGTCTCTCGACATCCGATGTCCGATGTCTGGCAATTCGGAATGACGCTGCCCGACACGGCCATCTTCGTGGGCGGACTCTTCGTTGAAAAGTGCTCTCAAATCCCAAGTGGCATCGTGGACGCGGCGATCGAAGCCGGAGTGTCTGATGGGCCGTTGGCGATCTGGTTTGATCGACATTCCGGTTTACGGCCACAGATGGTTCAGCGTCTTTTGACTGCCACCCGAAATGCAGTGATGGGAACCAATCAAGTCAATAGTCTAATTATCGAGAACATGGCACTCGTCGAACAGCTTTCAAAGATGTTCGAAACAATGACGCTTGTGCGTGACCTTCCGGGATTGTTGATGGCCGAAGTCTCTGAGTCGGCAATGGCCTCTCGAGTGGCGCAGAAAGCCCAAGCCATTTGCAACACCGAACTTTCTGCCTGCTGCATCGGTAAACCTCCCCATCGCCAATACTCCATGAATGGTCCATGGGAAATCAACGAGAGCGAACTGGAACACTTGATCGAATCAAATCTGACAGGACAAATAAACCAAGTCATTGTGAGGAACAGTCAGGGACTGTCCCCCATCAAACATCGTCCTCAGTCGATCCGGTCCTTCATCGCAGCTCCGCTCGGACGGTACGAAAGTCACGTGGACTGGTTGATCCTGGCAAACCCATACTCCTCCGAGGAACTCGGTTCTGAAGAGGCAAGCCTTCTGTCTCTCGTCAGCCACATCTTGGAGATCCACTCAAGACATCGAGAAATGCTTCGTGAGCGAGACGACATGGTTCTCGAATTCGTTCGATCATTGGTCTCAACGATTGATGCAAAAGATGCCTACACCCGTGGCCACAGCGAGCGAGTCGCGATTGTGGCGCGCGAGATTGCCATCGAAATGGGACTGTCAGAGCAAGAAATCGAAGAGATCTATCTTTCAGGATTGCTCCATGACATCGGAAAGATTGGCGTCGACGATCAAATCTTGAGAAAAGCCGGGGCCTTGACAGAGTCTGAATTCCAGATGATGGCCCGACATCCCGAAATCGGCCATCACATCCTGAGTGAACTCAGTTCGATGCAACAATTCCTGGATGGAGTTCTTTACCACCATGAGCGCTATGATGGCACCGGATATCCAAGCAAACTGGCGGGACGATCGATTCCGCTGAAAGCTCGAGTTCTGGCGGTAGCCGATGCGTTCGACGCGATGCGCAGTGATCGCCCGTACCGACGCGGAATGAGCCAAGAGGAAGTGGAGTGCATCCTCTCCAAGGGAGCCGGTGAACAATGGGATCCTTCGGTGGTTCAGGCATTCTTTAACCGTGTGAATCGGATCGTTGCGATCTGGAGATAGATTCTCCGTCATCGGCCACAAAACACCCAACCGACGATCACCTGCGCGGCCTCGCTGGCAAAGCCGTTGGGGCGGCTGCGTGGATGATCTGCCTCGAACAGCGCGCGACTGGCGTGGTGAGCGGTTTCCCGACTCACTCACGCGACTCTGTCATCGCGACCACGATCAGTGCGGCGGAATGATGAGTGAATTCGCAGTTCACCAAGGAACATCGCGAATCTTGTTGAAATCACGCGGGTGTTGGAACACGTGTGACAACAAGCTGTCACTCCCCCTAATAGAGTTCGTCGATACCGAGGTGCTGAACCTCGAACTTACAACACCATCAGGTCAAGGATGACGATTATGCCCCTGTACGACACGCTCAAGAATGTGGTCTGGATCGATCGCACGCAACTGCTCGTCGAGTTGCTGCCGTTGCAACGTCTCGCCGAGTACGGGATCTCCATTCGCCGGACCATCTCCCACTGCGACCATCTCTCCGAGTTGGTGCGGAACGAGCAACCGGATGTGTGTGTGATGTGTGGCTGTAGCTATCGAGCGTTGTCCAGTGAAATCGCGATGGTGCTGGCGTTTAAGACAGAGCGGTGTCGCTTGGCGGTGTTCGCGGACGAGTTGACCGACAATCAAATCGATCAAGCGCTGTCACTCGGCGTGAAGGGTTTTCTCTCCAAGAATGAGCCGTTGTCCTCTCTGGCGAGCGCCATCCGGCAGGTTGCCGAGGGGACTGCGGTCGTGTCGAATCAACTCGTGCATCGCATCTCGAATGAAAATGGCCAGCATCAAGTGAAGACGCAAACGGAACTGTCCCGTTTGTCTCACAGTCAGCTTCGACTGCTGCGGCTCTTGGCCCAAGGCGAGTCCACGCGTGCCGCAGCGGCGATGACCGGCCTCACGGTGCGGGCCGTCGAGAGTCATAAGTACCGACTCTTTAAGCGGCTCGGTGTGCAAAACCGAGTCGAGCTGTGCCGCTGGGCGCTGCGCGTGGGATTGATCGAAGTGGAGAACGTGGCTTAAGGCATTTTTCGATCCGGTCTTCCGTCCCTCTCACGGGGGAGAGGGGAGCCAGATCGTGCTGACTGATCGCTGAAAGCTGACTGCTGAAGGCTCAGGAAGTGAACTGAACATCAACTCCGAAAATGCTCAAAGCCTCACGGCTAGTACGCCAGTGGCAATTGCCATCCCATGAAGCGGGTCACCGTCCCACTCTGTACCCCGAAGGGGTGATCCATCACAGACCAGGGTCGCGACGATAGTCGCGCACCCTGGGAAACAAGCCGCCGTTGGCCCCGACCTTGAAAGGGTTGCACACCGCGCAGCTTGTAGAACCCCTACAGGGTTCGCCAGAGTTTGACGCGAGTTTCACCCAGGGTGCGCTTCCGTTGGTCGCGACCCTGGGCTGTGATGTGCCACCCCGTTGGGGTGCCGGAGAAGACTGGCGACGCGGGTGGTTTCTGGCCTTATGAGTGGCAATTGCCACGGGTGGGACTGGTCCGCCACTGCGGAAGTCGCGCATCAGCAGAGTTCGAATCGCAATTCGCACTCGTCCCAAGAACGCCCCCTTCTTCCGCCCCGAAGGGGCACCGACAAACCAGCCCAGGGCCACGCCGGCCACGCCCTGGGAATCGATTCCGCCTTGCTCGGCAAGCCCTGTTTCGACCTTTCAAGGCTCAGAACGTTACGACAACTCTGAGACCTGGGGCGGCGCTCCCGCTGGTCGCTCTGCCCCAGGCTGGTTTGTGACTGCCCCTTCGGGGCGGAAGAGGGGGGCTTGGCGAAGATCACGTCGGGTGATGCGTTAATTTCGCAGTGGCGGCTGGCCTTCAGAGAGCGTGATCTGGGCGTCGAGAATCACGACCCCATCGCGGACATGGCCCGTGAGCGATGCGGGGGCCGACAGTGTTTCGATAGGATTCATACAAGCATCTTACCACAGAAAGCACTCGCACACACGGTGATTTCGCGGGCAATGTGGCTCACGGTGTCATCTCCAGTTGCAGAATACTGGCGACGAATTCAATGCGGCGCTACCTTGTGATGAACGGCGGCGTTGACCGGGCCGCCGCCAACCAACATTGACTTCAAGAACGACGCGATCGGCGGCTCCGCGTCCAACGCTTTGTTAGCTGCATTCCCTCTTCCGGCCCAAGGGGCCAGCCGTTCCTCCAGCCAGGGGCATCGCCCCTGGGGAAGTCGTCACCCCTGAACTTCGGAAGGGCTGAAGGCCCGGTCATTCGCCGGCGAACCGGAACGGTCGGCCCTACAGGCCTGGCCATTTACGGGACCGACGATACCAGGGCCTTCAGCCCTGGCTGGAAGAATGGCCAGCCTTTCGGGCCTGATGAACGGTGGCGGCTAGGGTGATATGGCCGTAGGTGATCGGGACTTCTGCGGGAGTTGATTCGCCAATCACCCTCATCTCCAACCCCTCTCCCGGTGGGAAAGGGGAGCCGGAGGAACATACTGAAGACCAATTCCATAAGGCTACGAAGTAGCACTCGCACCTGTGTACTTCGACTCACTATCGCGTGGCCCTCGGGAGAAAAACCGATTCCGATCCGCAGGACTCGGTAAGGCGGGAGAACTTTAACGACTGTACCGATAAACCATCCATGCTGAACTTTTCCGTCCAGACCGATGCCCTGGCCCGTGTGGCGGAGTTGGCGACACAGCGCCATCAGGTGCTGGCGCATAACCTCGCCAACGTGAACACGCAGGGGTATCAACGGGTCGACGCCGACTTCGCGGATGAAGTCCGACGACAACTCCTCGCCGGAGGATCGCTCGACACGGTTCAGCCGCAGGTCGCTCCGACCGGGGAATCGACCACTCGACTCGATGGCAACAATGTTGACGTGGATCGCGAGATCGGGCAACTGGGTCAGAACGCCTTGCTGCATCAAACGGTGACGGAGTTGCTCGCGTCGCGAATGGGAATGCTCAGGCGAGCTGCTCGCTGATCCCTTGGATTGAAACGGCCACCATGTCAGGACGGCACTCCATGAACCTCAATCAGATCTTCGCCGCCGCTGACATCAGCGCCTCCGGGCTGCAAGCGGAGCGGCTGCACATGGAGGTCGTCGCAAACAACATCGCGAATCAGCAGACCACGCGCACTGCGAGCGGAGAACCCTACCGGCGGCAACAAGTCCTGCTCACCAGTATTGCGGAGGAGGGTGGCCGACCGAATGCACTCTCGGGCGTTCGCGTCGAGGCCATCACAGCCGATCAATCGCCCTTCCGCAGCGTCTACGACCCCGGACACCCCCACGCCAACGAACAAGGACAAGTCCAACTCCCCAATATCGATCTCCCGCATGAGATGGTCGACTTGTTGGTGGCCAGCCGGGCCTACGAATCGAATCTGAAGTCCCTCGAGACCTTCAAGCAGATCACGAAACAGACCCTGTCCCTGCTGCGAGATTCTTAATCATGAATCTGCCCCCTGTCACCGCCGCCAATCCCATGGTCCTCGCCGGACCCCCACCACTCGCCACGGGCGAGTCGGCTCCGTTTGGACAACTGCTCAACGATGCGATCGCCTCTGCGGAGTCTCAGCAAGTCGCATCGCAGGCCGGTGTGCAGGCCCTCCTGACTGGGGAGACTGACAACCTCCAATCGGTCGTCATGGGAGCCGCCAAGGCCGATGTCTCCTTACAGATCCTCCTGGGTGTCCGTGATCGACTAGTCAACGCCCACCAGGAGATCATGCGGATGCAGATCTGACGTGAGCCGTCAGCAGTCAGCCAGAAAGTTGTGATTGGGATTCTGGCTGACTGCTGACGACTGATGGCTGATCACAATCCCACGCATCCTGCCGCGTACAGAAGTGAACTCCCCGTGAATACCTGGCAGCAAACTTGGAAACAGCTCGTTGCGAGTTGGAACTCGTTCACGATGAGTCAGCGCACCGCCTACCTGGGGGGGTGCGGGTTGATGTTCTTCGTGCTGGGCGGAGTCGCTTGGTGGAGTTCCAGGCCCGATTACGCCACGTTGGTCAATCGCCTTTCGCCGACCGAGACCGCAGAAGTCGTGGCCGCTCTCGAAGCCGAGCAGATCCCCTATCAACTCAATTTCGCAGCCTCTGCTGTTTCAGTCCCCAAGGCGTCTTTGGCCCAGGCCCGACTGACCATCAAGGATCAATTGGGGCTCTCTCCTTCTGAGGCCGATTCGGGACAGGAGTTCGATCTCTTCGCCGACCCCAGCCAGATTCACCAGCGACTGTTGCGGCAACAAGAAAGCCGGCTCGCGCGGTCGATCTCGCAATTCCGTTCGGTCAAGTCGGCTGTGGTGCATCTCAGTAAGCCCGCGTCGTCCACGTTTCTTCGCGATGCGACTCCCGCGACCGCCAGTGTGATTGTGGAACTCAAACCCGGAGCTCAACTCACCTCGCGGGATGCCAACACGATCGTCTCACTGGTCTCGCACGGCGTCGAGGGGCTGCGGGCCGAGGATGTCAGTGTGATGGATACCGAAGGTCGGCTGTTGACCGACACCACCAACTCGGGCGGCGGCGATGTCGCGGGTCAATTGGAATACCGGCGGCGGTTCGAGACCGAACTCTCGACCAAGGCCGAGACCATGCTGGGCGAGATGCTGGGAGCGGGGCGATCGATCGTCCGCGTCACAGCCGACATCGATTTCACCGCGACCGAAACCGAACAGACCACATTCGATCCCGATGGGAAGGTCAAAGTCTCCGAGACCACCCGCTCGGAGTCCGTCACGGGCAAACCCCGCGCGGGTGGGGCGGCTGGAGTCAGCGGCAACCTGCCCCAGTCTGCTTCTTCCGGGACGACGGATTCATCGACGGTTTCCAAATCCGAAGAGAACGAAACGCAATACGCCAATGCGGAGACCAAGAACACCATCCGCGAAGCGCCGGGCAAGATTCGTCGCATCACGGTCGCGGCGGTCGTCGACCTGACACCGCCGGATGGAGCGACACCGGCTGCCACAGCGCCCCCCGTCACTCAGGCCGATGTCGAGCGGATTGTGAAGCAAGCGGTCGGCTTCGACATTCGCCGCGAGGACCAAATCGAAGTGCTGGTCTCGAAGATCGCGACACTCCCGGTCATCCCCGCCGACATACCGTCCCCTGTCCATTGGGAAAGCTGGGTCCGGACGGGATCGCTTGGCGTGGGGGCGCTCGTGGCTCTGCAGATCGGTTGGCTCGCGCTCCGCCGACGACAGACCACTCTGGTGACCACGACCATGGAATCCTCAGCACCGCTCCCCGTGGCGATGGCCCATCGTGTGCATCAAATCTCAGAGCAAGCGTTGCGGAACCCGCGCGCCGCCGCCGCTGTGCTTCAAACCTGGTTGAAGTCCGAGTCCGCTGGAGCCAAGACCGAAGCCCTCCCCGCTCGTCGTCGCGCCGCCTGAAACATCCTTCGGAACACCGTGTCCATCATGACTACCGTCGCCCCACCACGAACATCTCGTCGTCTTTCCGGTCCCGAAAAGGCCGCCGCGATGTTTCAATGGCTCTTTCCCGAGGCCGCCGAGGCCGTTCTTAAAGAACTGGACCCCGAAGCGATGGAGCGTCTGCAGGACGAGGCCAAACGCCTCGACTCGACGGCGACCGACACCGTAGACCTGGAACTGTTGATCGAATTCGAACAGATGCTATCGCTGACTGCGGCCCACATGCCGTCCACGAGCGCCGCCACCTCGCAGGCCGCCACGAAACAACATTCGGCCGCTGAGAAGGCCGCGAATCCAGTGGCGACTTTTGGCACTCCCACAGACGATCCGCTCGCCGACTTAGAACGACTGCCGATCCCCGCGCTGGCTCAAGCGTTGCAACGCGAACAGCCGCGGACCATCGCGATCCTGATCAGTCGCGTCTCCCCCCAGAAGACCGCCGAACTCCTGGCCGCTTTGCCCGAGGATCGACGATTCAAAGTGGCCCAGGAGCTGGCCCGCGATCCCCGCTCGCCCGACATCCTGGTGCGGCGGTTGGCCCAGGCGGTGATCGAGCATGCACTCTCGCTGCCCACTGAAAGCGCGGTTTCCACCGATCGGGTGCAGCGTCTGGCGAGCGTGCTCCGTGCGGTCGAGAAGTCCCAGCGCGGCGCCATGCTCGCTGCAATCGAGCAACAAGAACCCGAGTTGGCGGCGCAGCTGCTCGAACAGATTTACGTCTTTGAAGACCTCGGCTCCGCGACCGACCGGACCATCCAGGGAGTGCTGGGGCAGGTCGACACGAACACGCTGGCCACCGCGCTCAAGGATTCGTCCGAGGACTTGCAGGAGCGGATCAGCAAGAACCTGTCGACGCGGGCCCGCCAATCCCTTAAGGAGGAAATGGAGTTCCTCACCCAGGTCTCTCCGAAGAAGGTCGAGCAAGCTCGGCAAGCGATTACCCTGGCCCTGGCCAAGATCGACCGGCAGTCCGAAGCCGAGTAGTCCCCCACTCCGAATGCACCCGCCCCCGTGAATGTCCCCTCCCCGACCCATCGCGTCTCACTCACGGTCCCCACACGGCCTCACGGGGTCGTATTACGGATTTCGACCGCAGCCTCCCCCGATGCGCCGGAGGCCAAAACGTCGGGTGACTCCGGACTCTCCGCGCTCAAGGCTCTCACCGAGGCCCTCACGGAATGTTCGCTCCAACTGGAAGAGGCCACCGGGATCCGTGTCCAGAATCTGCGAGAATTGCAAGATCTGGCAGTGGAGATCGGAATCGCTGTGGCTTCAAGGGTCGTGCATGAGGCGATCGAAGCGGGTCAGTTCAATGTGTACGGGCTGGTCCAACAGGCGATCAACGCGTGCGCGGTTCACACGTCGGGACGAGTCTGGCTCCATCCGGCCGATGTCGCAGTGCTCCATCAACGACTCAATGAAGAACCCGCAACGGGTTGGGCGGGCGTCGAGATTCTCGAAGATCCCAGCCTCGCGCGGGGCGGTTGTCGTGTGGAGTCTCCCGATCGAGCGGTGCGATACGAAGTTTCGGCCCACTTGGCAGAGATGCGCCGCCACCTTCTGGAAGGATTGGATGATGCTGAAATTGAACGTCGACAAACTGCGGAGCAGGGTCAGCGTTTGCGACGGCATCCAGACCGTCGGCGAACTGCTTAGCGCGCACGAGATATTAACCGCAAGACTCATCACCTCGCTCGGCGAGATCTGCGATGTCCACTTCGACGACGGTCGAACGGTGGCCTGCGAAGTCGTCGGCTTTGATGGCGGCACCTGTCAATTACTCCCGTTCGTGCAAACCGCCGGTCTGCGCCCCGGTTTGCCAGTCACTGCGCGCGGTCGAGCGCTGCGTGTGCCGGTCGGGCCTTCGCTGCTGGGGCGGGTGCTCAATGGGCTAGGCCGGCCCGTCGACGGTGGGCCCCCGCTGAGTACCCGCTGCTACCGCGAGAGCGCCGTCGTCGCGCCCCGCGCGGTGGATCGGCCCCGGATCGATCGTCCACTGGAAACCGGTGTGCGCGTCATTGACGGACTGTTGACCTGTGGCCGAGGTCAGCGGATCGGCCTCTTTGCGGGGAGCGGTGTCGGCAAGAGCACGTTGCTGGGAGAAATCGCCAAGACCGCGCAGGCCGATCTGAACGTCATCGCGCTGGTGGGCGAACGGGGTCGCGAGGTCCGGCCCTTTCTGGAAGATTGTCTCGGCGCGACGGGACGCGGTCGCTCGGTGGTCGTCCTCGCGACTTCCGAAGAGCCGCCGCTGATGCGCGTCCGAGCTGTCCTCACGGCAGTAGCGATCGCCGCGAGTTTTCGGGACCAAGGGAACGACGTGATGTTCCTGCTGGACAGCGTGACCCGCATGGCGATGGCGCAGCGCGAGATTGGACTGCTGCGGGGCGAACCGCCCGGCACGCGGGGTTACACGCCGTCGGTCTTCAATCTGCTGGCGAGCACCATGGAAAAGCTCGGCACTTCCCCGTCGGGTTCGATCACCGGTTTGATCACCGTGCTCGTGGATGGGGACGACCTGGATGAACCCGTCTCGGACGCGGTGCGGGGGATCCTCGATGGCCACATCATCTTGAACCGCAAGCTCGCAGCGCGCGGCCATTTTCCAGCGGTCGATGTGTTGCGAAGTTTGAGCCGGCTCTTTCAGGAAATCGCCGATGCCCCACATCGGGAGGCCGCTCGACGAGTCCGCGAATGCCTGGCCACTTACGAGGAGATGGAAGACCTCATTCAGATCGGAGCCTACAAGCGGGGGACCACAGCCCGGATTGATCGCGCAATTCAATTGCATCCCGAGATCCTCAAATTCCTCAAGCAAGCGTCCAATGCCCCGTCGGCCTGGGACCAGACCCGCGCTGAGCTGATCCGACTCGGTCAAGCCTGGGGCGAGTAGTTCTCACATGAGCTGTCAGCCATCAGCCATCAGCCATCAGCCATCAGCAGTCAGCAGTCAGCAGTCAGCCAGAGGACCTCTCAGAGTTTCTGGCTGACTGCTGATAGCTGACAGCTTCTTCCTCATCACAATGCACAAGTTCCATTCCCCCTTCCTCCGACTCGCCCGACTCGCCACGCAGCAATCGCGGCTGGCCGAGTGGGAGCTATTGGCCGCGCGGCAGGCCGAAGCTGAAGCCGAACTGGCCCGTC
>JAYSVZ010000613.1:0-12143 GCA_043718305.1 Planctomycetota bacterium
GCTCCGCGATCCAACGTTGGATCGCGGAGCGATCCACGACTATCGTTTCTCGAACAGCCCTAACGACTCTTGTATCACCTCAGCTCGCGGTTCGCCAGAACGGGATGGTCCGCTTCGGTTCATCCTTCGCGATTCAAGCACCAGCGACTCCCGCGCGGCACAAGTCTCGCCGCTTGCGCGACTTTGTAGGCGACGAGATCGGTGGCATCCGGAAGACTTTGCATCTCCGGCAGGGCTGCTAACATTTCCGCGTGCTCACCGGACTGGAAAGCCGTAGGGATGGGAGTCATTGATGCCATCGACGCTGATTGTCTGCGTTCTGATTTACATGGCGGCGACGGTCGCCGTGGGAATCTATGCGTCACGACGAGTGAAGGATTCCAAGGACTTCATGGTCGCGGGCCGGTCACTGCCGTTGTACATGAATTTCGCCTGCGTGTTTGCGACCTGGTTCGGGGCCGAGACGGTTCTGTCGGTCTCCTCCAAGTTTGCCGATCAGGGATTGGGCCATGTCTCGGGCGATCCCTTTGGAGCGTCGGTCTGTTTGATCCTGGTGGCATTCTTCTTCGCCCGGACGTTCTACCGGATGGAACTGCTGACGATCGGGGACTATTACCACCTGCGGTACGGTAAGACCGTGGAAATCATTACCTCGCTGGGAATCGCCAGTTCGTATCTCGGCTGGACCAGCGCCCAACTCTCGGCGCTGGGGCTCGTGATCAGCGTGCTGTTTCCGACAATATCGCTCAACGAGGCGATCATGATCGGGGCAGTGATTGTGACGGTTTATACGATGTTCGGCGGGATGTGGTCGGTTGCCCTCACTGATGTGATTCAGACGGCCGCGATCGTGATCGGGCTGATTCTGGTCGCGATTCTCCTGGGGAACCAGGCAGGTGGCTTCGCCAACGTGATTGAACATGCTCACAAGGCCGGGAAACTCGACCTATTTCCGCACGTCAAAGCCGCAGCCTGGTGGGCCTTCATCGGCGAGTTTCTCACGATGGCGCTCGGGTCGATTCCTCAGCAGGATGTGTTTCAGCGTGTGACGAGCGCGAAGAACGAGCGGACGGCATTCATCGGAACCTTGGGAGGTGGCCTGTTCTACTTTGCCTTCGCCTTCGTGCCAATGTTCATTGCCTACTCCGCGATCATGATTGACCCGGCAGCTGCAGTGCATTTTCAGTCGGAGGATTCGCGTGAGGTCCAGAAGGTTCTCCCCGTTCTGGTTTTGAACCAAACCCCGATCTGGTGCCAAGTGCTGTTTTTTGGGGCGGTCCTGTCGGCGATCTTGTCGACGGCCAGTGGGACGCTGCTGGCCCCAACGAGCATCTTGGTTGAGAACGTGCTGCAACCGTTGACGAAGCACTTCGATGACAAACGGATGTTACTGCTGCTGCGGGTGATCCTGGTCTTGGTGGCTGTCGTTTCGACAACGATCTCGATCAATTCCAATGCAACGATGTATGAGATGGTCGAAGCGGGCTACAGCGTGACGCTGGTGATCGCCTTCGTGCCGTTGCTTTGTGGGGTCTACTGGTCTCGGGCCAAGACGCAGGGAGCGATCTTTTCGATCCTGTTTGCCGTGCCGGTCTGGCTCGGTTCGAAATACACGTTCTTCGATGGCGAAAGCGAAGTCGTCTGGAAGTGCGTTCCCCCCCAGTTGTACGGTTTGGTGGCCTCCTTCGTCGGAATGTTCGTGGGGTCGCTGATGCCGAACTGGATCCAGCACCGTGAGGGTGACGCGGCCGCTTTGGCTCAACGGCGGTCGTCTTCCGGGGGCCATTGATTTAAGCAGCGCCCCCTCCCAGCCACCAGGGGAATGCGATCAGGGCGGCCAGAATTGAACTGTAGCCACGTTCGCCAGAACGTGGGCGAGTGGCGTGATTCGCCCACGTTCTGGCGAAACGTGGCTCCGAAAGAAGGCCTCAATTCAGCCCGCACAGAGACTAATTAGTCTCACGATCGAAACTCGGGAGTGCGTTACGCGAAGCAAACGCGGTTCCGGCCAGCCGACTTCGCAAGATACATCTGATGATCGGCCTGTGAGAACAATTCCTGATCCGTGAACGGTTCCAGACCACTTGTATAAACGCCCCCTACACTGATCGTCACGTTGAGGTTGGGAAGATGCGGCAACAGCGGTTGGCTCGGGACGAGGGCTCGCAGATCTTCGGCGATTTCGCGGGCCGTGGTCCGCGTCGACTCGACGAGCACAATCGCGAACTCTTCTCCCCCGACCCGGGCAAAGATTTCATCGCGCCGGACCCGCAGGCGAATCCGCTGACAAAGGGCCTTCAGGACTTCATCGCCCACCAAATGGCCATGGTCGTCATTCACGGCCTTGAAATAGTCGATGTCAAACATGACCAGGGCCAGTGACCGACCATGCCGCTGTGACCGCAGGACTTCCCGGCGGAAGGCATCTTCGAAGTAGCGGCGATTATAGACCTGGGTCAGGGCATCCGATGTCATCATCTCGTAGACCGCCTCGTGGTACAGAGCCTCCACATGGTCTGACGAGAGGTACTTGAAAATATGATTCCCGATTCGCACCTGATCCCCGGGTGAGAGGAGGTGCGTCGTGACGCGTTGATCGTTGACGAATGTCCCGTTACGGCTCTCGCAATCGGTGATGCGATAGCCCTCATCCGTCAGGTCGAGGATGGCGTGCGTCCGGGACAGAAAGTCGTCGGGAAGTTCCACCGTACAACCCTGGTCCCGGCCGATGGTCATTCGCCGAAAGCTGAGGGGGATCAAGCTGCCACTGACACCGGGTGGATAGATCCGAACGAGGCAGCATTGCCGACGATCTTCGCCACGCGGCGAGGAGACCGCGTCCGGTTTGGTGTCCGTGAGTTCAAATTGAGGGAGTGTGCTGTGCATGCCAGGAGTTGCGATTAAAGGTCAGGAATTCCGAGACAGAACTCCCGAGCAACCCTACCTTTTCTGACGGCCGTGCTTCAATAATCCGACAGATTGAAGTTGAATGGGGGCGACATGGGGATCGAATGTGCCGAATTTGCAACCTCGCTGCTGATCCCTCTGGAGTCGAATAGACCGCATTACCCCTCATCTCCAAATCGCGGGCGGAAGTGAACCGTAGCCACGAAAGAAGACCTCGATGTCCAACCCCGCAGAGCAAATTCCCTGCGGAGCATATTCCCTGCGGAGCATATTCCTCCGGGGGCCGTTCCGGACGACTCTTCGTTCAAGATCCTGTTGCTTGCGCGAGTTTTTAGGCGACGAAATCAGTGGCCGCAAGAAACTCAAAAAACGCAAAACCGGCTGGCTGCCCCTTTGCGTTTTTTGAGTTTCTTGTGGCCATCCCCCCTCACCCCCAACCTGAGTCGGTGAGCGCCATGACTTTGTCGGTTTCGACTTCAGCGTGGAGTATCAAGAAATACCGTCATGCGAAGCAATGGCCCTTTGGCCAGTGCCAGTGTTCGTCTGGCTGGTCGCGGTAGGCGACCGTTAAACATTTCTCGGAGATGTCTTACTTGTCTTGTGGTTCGGCGTGCCGCTCGCGTTGGATTGCCTGGTAAACCTCTTCCCGGTGAATCGAAACATCCTTGGGCGCTTCAATCCCCAATCGGACCTTATCGCCCTGAATCGCCACGACCATCAGGGTGATCGAGTCACCGATGATGATCTTTTCGTCCTGCTTGCGGCTGAGCACCAACATGTCCAATATCCTTGCGGAGCTTCCGGCGATTGTCCTGCGACTCTTCTCTGTTCGGACAATGCACCAAGCCTAGGTCAGGGTGGTGTTGCAGAATGCCACATCTTGAGAGACAGAGCGATCAATTGCACGGAGACGACAGAAGTGCCGAACACGACTAGTGAAGATACCAGTGAGGATCGGTCGCAGGCTGCCAGTCTTAACGCCCGCGACGAACGATCCGGTGATACCGGAGAAGCGGACGCGGGAGAGCCTTGGTACGCCGCAGGGCTTCCGTTCACTTGCTCGCAGTGCGGCGACTGTTGCACCGGAACCCCCGGAGCTGTCTGGGTTTCCGACGAGGAACTAGCCGCGATCGCAGCCGAACTCGGGAAGCCGGTGGGCGAGATTCGGTTGCTGCATACGAAACTAATCGCCGGTCGATGGAGCCTGCGCGACGACCCGAACGGGGATTGCGTCTTCCTCGACCCCCAGACGCGACGTTGCCAAGTCTACGCAGCTCGCCCGATGCAGTGCCGAGCATGGCCATTCTGGCCTTCCAATATTGCCACAAAGGAATCCTGGAATAGGACTTGCGAAGTCTGTCCAGGGTCTGGCCGGGGGATGCTGCACACACTGGAAGTGATTCAGAAACAGGCGACAGTTGGCGACATCTGATCGCGTAAGTCGCTGGCGCTCACCCGGCGCTCAACCGCGCTCAACCACCGGCTAATTTCTGTGACCCCGGGGTCGACCAGGGCAACATGCGCTCTCGATCGACGGGTTGCCGTAAGCCGCACCACACCCGTTTCATGACACTTTCATCGCACTTTATTGACGCTCGTCACTCTGTCGGCTAGTGTCGCCCGGATCATGTTTCAACCGCAGTTCCAAATCACTCCCGGAATCGCCAAGGCGCTGATGGAGGTCGAAGCCTGCCGGCAAGCGGTGGGGCAATGCCCTTTGACAGTGGAGATGCTGGACTCGTTGCGGAGGACCGCTCGGCTGCTGTCGACGCACTACTCGACGCAGATTGAGGGAAATCGACTCTCGCCTGCTCAGGTCGAGCAGGTATCCCTGTAAAACCTGAACGATCAGGTCAACCTGCGCGATTTTTCGGAATATCCTGAATGTGTCGGCCATGACGGGCCGATAGAGACTGTGGCTCGGATTGTCTCGACCGAGCGGTGGTGCAAACTGCCGTTCGGTGAGGGGTCCGGAACTCGTTCCTCACCCGCATCTTGACACTAACTCGAAATTGGCAATACACTTCGGACGTTGGCCCCTTCACCGGGACCACGAAGTGTACCTTGTTCGATTGGTGTGGCTGCGGGAGTGTCGTCGTGACGAAGAAAGAGATTGTCAAAACGATTTCTGAAGAGTGCGGCCTGACGCAACTGAAGACCAAAGAAGTGGTCCAAAGAACGTTTGAGGCCATCATCGACACCTTGGTCGGTGACTCTCGGCATCGAATCGAATTGCGCAATTTCGGAGTCTTCGAAGTGAAGAAGCGGGCCGCTCGAAAGGCCCGTAACCCACGCACCGGCGAACGTGTGGAAGTCGCAGAGAAATACGTCGTCACATTCAAGCCCGGCAAGGAGATGGAGGAAAAGGTCCTCCTTCTCGAAAAGAGGGGCGCAGTCCTCCTCGAAGGCGACTTCGACGGGGCCGATGAAGACGACGATGATCTCCTCAATGGCGAGTCCGGCTCCGCTGCAAACAACACGCCCCGCCCCCCTTCGGGCGATTCAGCGTCTTGATGCAGCTCTCTTGAGATTAATCCGGTGGGGCGACGCGTTGGCGTCGCAGTGATGCGGCAAGAGGCCGCAGCGATTCAGGTGGTGTTCCCGACCCTGAGATCGCGAAGCAGACCGGAATCAGGGAGGAGCTTTCCCGATGCGCAAGTTCGCGTTGAGTCTTCTGTGTGCCGCGATCGTCGGAGTGCAGGTCGGTTGTATCGTACCGATCTGGAGTCCGAACCCGGATCACCGCGTGCGGCAGTTGATCTACCAGTCGGAGTCCTTCCGTCACATCCCCGAAATCTGGGACCGGATCTGGGGCTTCGATATGCCAGACTTGGCAACCCCCTACCGCACCCACGGCGGCGTGATCTAACGCCCCCTGAGAAAAGCGCCACACCCCAGGCGGCACGAGAGCCGTCTGGCCGTGTCGCCCTGCGCCCTTCAATCCACCAGCCACTCATCTCCGGTCGATGAGCGGCTGGTGTTGTTTGTAGATCCTTCGCGGTCTGTAATCCGCTCGTTGCCTACGCTCACTTCAATGGGGACCTTACAACCCCGGTGGCGTCTTGGGCTGGATTCCGATCACCAGTTCCTGGCCCGCCTTGAGTTCTCCCGTAACCAATTCCGTGAACTGACCATCGGTCAGGCCGACCGTCACGGCGACGGCGCGGAGCAGTTGGCCCTCGGCGATCCAGACGTGGCGCTGGTTTTTCTTCTTGCGGGTCTCGGCCCGCTGGGTGGCTGACTCGGCTTGCTGAGAGGTTTCTTGCCCATCGCCGCCGAACTGCTCCGCGTCGACCGGTTGCGTGGCGGCCAGGCCCTCGAAGATTGGCTTGTCTTCGAGGCGAACGGACTTCACATCGGGATAATAGCGGAGCGCGGCGTTGGGAATTTTGGTGATCTTGTCCCGGTGGTCGACCTGGAACGAGATGCTGGCGGTCATCCCCGGCAGGAGCTTCAGCTCCGGATTCGGAGCGCCGACGATCACCGGGTAGGTCACGACGTTTTGGGTCGTTGTGGAACTCAGGCGGACCTCATTGACCTTCCCGGTGAAGAGATCTTCGGGGTAGGCGTCGACTGTGAAGCTGACCGGATAGTTCTTGTCTTGGGCCGTCCGAATCCGACCGATATCGGCCTCATCGACACTAGCGTGAACGTGCATCTCATCGCGCATATCCGGAGCAATGATGAATAGTTCAGGAGTCTGGAACGAAGCGGCGACGGTTTGGCCGGGATCGATCTTGCGGTCGATGACGATCCCGTCGACCGGTGATCGGATTTCGGTGTAGTCCAGATTGATTTGCGAGTTTTCGAGGCTGGCCTTGGACTGCGTGATCGAAGTGGAAGCGACCTTGAGCTGGGCTTCGAGGGCCAGCCGGGCAAACCGCAGCTTGTCCATCTCCGAGACGGCAATAAACGTTTCATCTTCTTGCCGCAGAGCGATGGCCCGCTTTTCCTCATTGATCGCCTGTTGCAGTTGGGCTTTGACGCGAAAGACATCGGCTTCTCGATTTTCGAGAGTGGCCTGGTCGCGGTTCACATTGGACTGATAAATCTGGGGATCGATCTTCGCCAGAAGTTCCCCCTTCTTGACCTCTTGATTGAATTCGCAGTGCAGTTCGATGATCGGACCAGAGACGAAGGTGCCGACAGTGATTTGGAGCTTGGGCTTGATTGTGCCGGTCGAGTTGACGACCTCAATGATGCTGCCCTCCTCGGTCTTGGCGGTCCGCCAGATGACCTTGTTCCGTTCGGCGAGGTAGGCCTTGACCGGTCCCGATGCGGCGTAGCCCAGCCCCCCCAGTACGGCGAGAACGATTAGGAGTTTGACGAGAGTACGCATGGGGTGGACGGTGGAGAGTTGTTTCGAGATTGGTAATTCGAACTCCGAAGTGCGAAATCCGAAAGTGAGAACCTGCCAGTTCTCATTTCGGTTTCGGATTTCGATGATCGGGCTTCGAGTTTCACCCCATGAGTTGTCACAATCGACTTCTCACCCGCACGCAGTTCAGTCTCAACGAAAAGGAGCCGGATCGGATGGCGCTGATCGAAATTCGCGATTGCTCCAAAGTTTACGACCTCGGGGAGATCAAAGTCGAGGCGTTGAAGAATGCCGATCTCACCATCGAGAAGGGGGAGTTCATCGCCCTCATCGGCCCCTCCGGCTCCGGCAAGAGTACGCTGATGAACACGTTGGGGTGCCTCGATCGCCCGACCACGGGCAGTTACAAACTGGCCGGCGAAGAGGTCGCCGGGATGGCCGCAGCCGATCGAGCCCGCATTCGTAACCTCCGCATTGGCTTCGTGTTCCAGAATTTCAATCTCCTGGCTCGTACGTCGGCGCTGGAGAATGTGGAGCTTCCTCTGCTCTATGCGACCGGGATTACCGCGTCGCAGCGGCACAAACGGGCTGTGGAAAAGCTGACGCTGGTGGGACTGGCGAATCGGTTGGACCACCATCCGAGCCAATTGTCGGGAGGGCAGCAGCAGCGGGTGGCGATCGCGCGGGCGCTGGTGAATGAACCCGCGATCCTGATGGGGGATGAGCCGACGGGGAATCTTGACTCGAAGACGAGCCGGGAGATTATCGCCCTCTTTCGTGAGCTCAACGAAAAAAACGGCATAACCGTTATTCTCGTGACACACGATCTCAACGTGGCTAAGAATGCGAAGCGGATTATTGTTTTGCGGGATGGCGCGATTGTAACGGACACTTCGGACCATGCGGAGGCCGCAAAGGTGTTACAAGCCGGACTTGCCGAGTAACCCCGGAGAGAGGTGCAACCGCGCGACGATGAGAAAGCCGGAGAAGTCCGATTCCTCATACACGCGGCACGACAATGACCTTCGGCAGAATCCGCGAATCGGGAACCGTGAGCGTTCGACGAGCGAACGTGCTTGCTGCGACGGGCCGCAGAGGTCAGGCTCTTTGTACCGCAGTTTCTGATTTGAAAAGGCCTTTACTCGGTTTCACCCCGAAGGGGATATCCCATGACGCTGGGGGCCATCTCGTGAGCGATACGGCCCCAGAAGTGACTCGAGGGGCCAAGCGAAAACAGCCCGCCAGACGACTTCCTTCCTCTTCACTTCCGTGTATTCCGTGTGTTCCGTGGTTCAATACTCCGATCACACACGTGGTGATGACCTCGATTTCACACCATAGAAGCTCATTCCCAAAGGGGTTACACATGCTCAGCATGTCGAGCGTCGTTCGTGGAGAACCTCTTCAGGGTTCGTTCGACATCGGGGCCATCAACCCAGGGTGCGCTCCCGTTGGTCGCGACCCAGGGCGATCCCGTCCGGCCCCTTCGGGGTCAAGACATCGCTCGTCGACAATACCGTTCCTCCTGGCTTGCCTTGCGCTCTGCCTTAGCTCCAACATCGCCCTCGCCCAGCGGGCCATCTTCACCCGCTTACCAGAACGCCAGACGACCTCGGTCCGGCAGCCGAATCAGCTTCCGCGTTACACGCTGCCCACTGCGCTGGCCCCCTCGACCGTTTCGCGTCCGCTGGCGGACCTGACTCCCGAGAAGATGCCGCTCGATGCGGCGATTCGGTTGTCGATGCGGAATCTGGATGTGATTCGCGTCCTGGCTGGGGTCTCGGCCTCGAACTCGGGGCGCTCGATTTATGATGTCGCATTGCAGCATGCCTCGATCGACCAGGCTCAAGCCCGGTTCGACCCCGTGCTTTCGGTCGACAACAATTGGAGTCTCACCGAGAACCCCTCGGCGGTCTTCGACGGAGTCATCCCCGGCAACTCCCTGATCGTCGGCTCACACACCCGGAGCTTCCAGCACTCGACACGGATTTCGAAAGAGAACCTGATCGGGGGCGACTTTGTGATGGGTGTGGATGCCACGCCGAGTCACACCTCGCCCGGACTGTTCCCGCTCGATCCGCTCGTGCGGACCTCGACTTCGGTCAGTTATACTCAACCGCTCTTACGCGGCGGTCGGTATCAAGCCAACATTGCTCCGATCGTCATTGCCGGAATCAATACCGAGCGATCGTACTTTCAATTCAAGGACACGATGCAGGAGCATGTCCGGGGGATCATTGAAGCTTACTGGTCCCTCGTGGCGGCTCGCACTGATGTCTGGGCGCGTCGCCAACAAGTCGAGCAGTTCGCTGAAACCGCCCGCCGGATCGAAGCCCGCGTCCGCCATGAAATCGACAACCGGGCTGACCTGTCACAGGCTCAACTGGCCTTCGCCAACGCGAAGGCATCGGTTGTCGTCTCCGAAGGGAATGTCTTGCTGCGCGAGGCTGCCCTGCGGAACATCATCGGTATCGGACCGTCCGATGGCACGGTCTACTTTCCCACGACTCCACCGGTGAATGACCGCTTCGTGCCCGATTGGGACCAGATGTTGCTCCTCGCCGAAGAGCGGCGGCCCGACCTGATTGAACTCAAGCTGATTCTGGAGGCCGATCGTCAGCAGTTGATCGTCGACAAAAACAATGCCCTGCCGTCGCTCGATGCCTCAGCCCTCTACCGCTGGAATGGTCTCGACGGCCAGACCCCCGGCGGCTGGCGGCGGCACACCCGCCCCGGCGAATACACCGACTGGACCATCGGCGTGAATTTCTCGGTGCCACTCGGATTGAGACAGGCTCGGGCTTCGGTTCGGCAGCAAGAGATGCTGATCGCTCGCGACCAGATCAACTTGAAGCAGGGGCTGCACAGTACGACCCATATCTTGGCCCAGACGGTCCGGCAACTCGATCAGCAGTACGAGCAGTACCTGGCCCTGCGCGAGGCTCGCCAAGCCGCCCGCGTGAACCTGGATGCCCAGATCCTTCGTTGGCGCACCGACCAGACGATCATTATCAACGTTCTCGGGGCCATCACTGACTGGGGGAATACCGTTTCCTCGGAGGCCAATGCCCTCACGCAATACAACACGCAACTGGCGAACCTCGAACGCCAGACCGGGACGATCCTCGAAACGCACGGGATCTACTTCATCGAAGAGACCCGCTCCTCTGCCGGACCACATGGGCACTGGGGCGAGCAGCGGTGCTATCCGCAGATGACTCGTCCGACGGAGAACAGTGACCAGTACGAAGACTCCGGCGAGGAGGCCGAGAAGTCGTTCAACCTCACCGCTCCCTCAAGCCTCCGCGAAAAACTTCCGGCAGTGAACTACAAGGACATCCGGTTGCAGACGCTGGAGGAGTCCTTGGAGGAAGCGGAACGGGAGCAGAAACCAGAGTAATGAGCGGCACCGCGGAATCCCCGTCGAGCTACGGTTGGCAACATCACCCTCCCGGCGTAGCATCGAGACATGTCAACGCCCGCACTCGAACGCAGTTCCGAACTTCTCGACACCAGTCGCAGCCGCCTGGTGCTGATCGACCTGCAAGTGAAGCTACTGCCGGTGATCCCGGATCGCGAGCGGGTGATCGCGAAGTGCCGGATGCTGGCTGAGGCGGCGACGTTGCTCACAGTCCCCATCGCGATCACGGAGCAGTACCCGAAAGGGCTCGGCTCGACCGTGCCCGAGTTGGCCGAGTTCGCACAAGAGTTCCCCGCCAAGACAATGTTCAGTGGGGCCGACTGTTTGGGCTGGAGTTCACCGGGTCCAGACGACCGATTTCAAGTGGTTCTTGCCGGGATCGAGACCCATGTCTGCGTGCTCCAGACGGCCCTCGATCTCCTCGCGCGGGGCTTCGCGGTCTCCATCGTTGCGGATGCCGTCGCCGCGCGCGGTGAACTCGATCATCAGATCGCGCTCAGACGCCTCGAATGCTGCGGGGCCACGATTACCACGGCTGAGGGAGTCCTTTTCGAATGGTGCGCGACCGCCGACCGCCCGGAGTTCAAAACGCTGAGCCAACTCGTCAAAGGACCGTAGAAGTTCTCCGTTGAGGCAGAAGCTCAGGGCGGTAGCAGAATTCGTAAGAGTCCTGCCGCCAATGCCTTGCGGCGGAAGCAACCCCATCAGAGGCTCTGATCGAGTAGTCGTTGCGGGAGCCTATTCAGAAAAATCTCGAACCATTTTGGCCGGTTTCTCGGTCAGAATACGCAGGAGTGACTGGAACCGTGTGAGATCTCGACCGCCAACCGTGTGAGGATGCATGCTCGAACGGGAACTTTTCCTGGCTGCCTTTGAAATCGCCGACGACGATGGTCGGCGGGCGTATCTCGATTCGGTCTGCCTGGAAGATCCTACTCTGCGTCACCGGCTCGAGCGGCTCTTGAATCGAGCTCGCGAGGATTCGGACTTTCTGGAGCAGCCCGCAGCCGACTTGTGCTCGGACTGGGACTCCGGTGTCGATCTGCCGACCCTGACCGGAGAGGGCGACACGGGGCAGTCCAAACTGTTGTCTCCCGTGATCTCCGAGACGCTCGTTTTGAAGAGTGATGCCGAGATCGCATCGCCGCTCGGTTTCCAGGCCGGGGCCTCGGAACTGGGGACGCTGTTTGGCCGCTATCGCATCGAGCGAATCCTCGGTGCGGGAGGCATGGGGATCGTCTATCTGGCGGAAGACCTGCGGCTGGGGCGGCGTGTGGCGCTCAAGATTCCCAAGTTCGATGTGGATGGCAAGCTGCATTTGGTCGAGCGGTTTCGGCGGGAAGCGCGGACGATGGGCTTGGTCCAGCATCGCCACCTCTGCCCGATTTTTGATGAGGCAGAGCAGGACGGCCAGCATTACCTGACGATGGCTTTCATCGACGGCGAGACGCTGGCGCAGGCCATCAAGCGGGGTGCCACATTCACCACGCGGCAGAT
>JAYSVZ010000614.1:0-12119 GCA_043718305.1 Planctomycetota bacterium
TTGGCGAGTTGGCCACCGACGGAAGCCGAACCATTGGCATCGCCCGTGTTGCCAGCGATGAACCTCTCGCCAGATCCGAAGGCTGCGGACCGTTCCCCCAAAGGAGCGGCCCCAGCGGCAGAGGCCTCGGGCACCAAACTCGTTGCCAAAGCACCTGCGATCCCTAGGCCGGAGACTTCGTTACCCACACCTCAAGTGGGCGGGTTCAAGGCGGGCACCAATTGGGGACCAGGGCTCGCGTTGATCCCAACGGCAGGCACCGGGTCCATCGCTGCCGCCGGAAATGCGACAGCGCGACCTCCAAGTCAGGTCACCCCCATGGCGATTGACCCGGCTCCTGGCGTTACGCTCAAGGACGACAATCGGTTCTGGATTGCAGCCTCCGCACTGGGCGACACGACCGGGGCAAAGGCCAAGTCCTACCCGACCCTCGAGGCAGCCTGCCTGGACGCTCCCGATCACGCGACGATCGAACTGCGGTATGACGGCGAAGCTCCGCCCCAGCGTCCGATTCGCATCGAAGGCAAATCGCTCCGCATCCGAGCCGAGACGGGGCGTCGTCCCGTGCTGCGGTTCGAGGCTCCCGGGGCCCTCGGCCTGCCGGTCACGTCGCAGATGATCTCGATCGTGAACGGGGGCCTTGATCTGTTTGATATCGACCTGGTCTTCCGCGTGCCCCGGGGTCGATCCGCCGACCGCTGGAGCATCTTCTCCCTGCAATATGCCAAGAAAGTCGTGCTCCACGGTGTCTCTGTCACGGTCGAGAATTCGCTCCAGCAGCAACCCGCGACGCTCTTCGAAGTCCGCTCGGTCTCTGCCAGTGCGATGGACCGCCTCATGCCAGACGGGATGATGAAAGGACCGATCCACGTCGAAGTCTCCGAGTCGATTTTCCGGGGCGAGGCCGATGGCTTCTACATGGCTGAAGCCGTCGAGCTGCAAGTCGAGATGACCCACGCCGCCTGGGCCCTGGATGGTGTCCTGATTGCGATCGACACCGGAGACCGGATTCAGATGGCCACGATGTCGGAGCCCACGCCCGTCCGGTTGCAACTGAATCATGTGACAGTTGTCGTCGAGAACGGTCTGGCGCGGTTCGAAGCAGGTGAGGCCCAGGTGGTGCCCGCCTTGCGGATCGAGTCGCACAATTCCTTGATTACGATTCCCCGCGAGGACCGGTCTCTGGTCACGATGAGCGGACCGCTGGAGATGCGCGACTGGCAGGCCCGGCTGCAATGGGTCGGGAGTCACAACTATCTGGAGGTCACGGGAAGCTGGTGGGACATCTCCGGTCGATCGATCTCGGCCTCGAACCGCCGCTATAACGCCGCCGACTGGAACCTGCACTGGAATAGCATGGGGGGGACATTGGTCGATCGCAATGTCTACGAGGCGATCGACGCATGGCAAAAGCCGACCTATCACAGCGTCAACGCGAGTGCCTTTCGCCTCTACTCTCAATCGGGCGGTCAGTACAAAGCTCCCGAAGGGGACGACGGTCGTCACGCCGGGGTCGACTGGTCGCTGCCCCGCGTTCCGGTTCGATTCCCTGATCTGTAATCGTTGGACTGTCGCAGCGCCCGCCGTTGATCCCGCACTTTTTTATGATCGCCCCATGGTTCAGATCAGCGTCAATGTCAACAAGGTCGCAACGCTCCGCAACACGCGACCGTTGGGCATCCCCAGCCCGTGCCGCATGGCGGAGATCTGCCTGCAAGCGGGGGCTCACGGGATTACCGTTCACCCGCGACCAGACCAGCGGCATATCCGTCCGGATGATGTGACCGAGATCGCGGACCTCGTGACTCGTTATCCGCAGGCCGAATACAACATTGAGGGGAACCCATTCTTCGATGAGTTCATGCGGCACTGTGAACAGGTGAAGCCCACTCAGTGTACTCTCGTCCCCGACTCCCTGGAGCAATCGACCAGCGATCATGGCTGGGATCTTGAGCGGGATGGAGAGCGACTCCGGCCGTTAATTGCCGAACTTTCCAGTCATGGATGCCGGGTCAGTCTGTTCCTCGACCCACGAGCAGAGATCGTGCCGCTGGCGCGCGACATCGGGGCCCATCGAATCGAACTCTACACGGCCCCGTATGCAGAGGCGTTCGCCACGCGGGATCTCGGGAGCGTCATCGCAGCCTACCGCGAGACAGCCCAAGCCGCAGCGCGGTGTGGTTTGGGGGTCAATGCCGGGCATGACCTGAGCCTCGAAAACCTCTCACTGCTTAAACACCAATTGCCCCAGTTGCAAGAGGTCTCGATCGGACACGCCCTGATCGCCGAGGCTTTGGAGTTCGGGCTGGCCGAGACGGTGCGACGGTATTTGCGGATCCTCCAGGCAGGCTGATCGGGATCACCAGGGTAGGGCCAGGCCGATTCCTGACATCAGTAATCGCCTCACATCGGTCAGCGAAGAATTTCTGTCTGCTGCAATGCCTCCCTTGGCTCCTCACCGGGAACGACAACTTGTGACGTTTCACGGATCAGGCCCGCGTCCATGAGCGTGGCGTAGGTCAGTGTGGCGGCGAGCGAGAACGACAGAACGTTCGGCCAGAACGCCTCTCCGAACATCTTGATCGCGGTCCCTGACGACTTCTTCAGTCCGACCTTCAGCCCATCGAACTCGACACTGTAGATCTCGTCGAGCAGCAGGTGGGAAAAGAACCCCAGAGCCACTCCCGCTCCGACGAGCAGCTTGACCTTTGTCGCTTCGCCGGGGTAAGTCAAGTAAGCCGCCTCGGCGGCGATGATCAGTGCCGGGATACTGTGAAACATCCCGCGATGAACACAGAACCGCGAAACGATCAGGGCGAGCTGGTAGCGGATTAAAATGTATAAGATCACGATCCCGAGCATCACGGTTTCGCGGTCAGCGGGTAAATGCAACCAGCTCAATATCCGCCCAATGACTAGTAGGGGCGCGACTGCTGCTAACAATCCGAACAGTTCTCTCGCGGGCTTCCCATGATCCAGATCGAGGTCGGGCAGCATCCCCGCGACACTCGTCATCACCGCCGCGAGAGCTCCCTGGACCGGCGTAAAATGCAGACCGAGCGTCGCCACAGCACCGTACGAGACGCCTAGCAGGCTGCTGAAAATGACATGTTCGCGAAAGGCGGCCATCCCTGGAACTCCGTCTTTCAGGCCACTTGCGGGACTGCCAAGCTGTTCGATTCCAACTGCAAGCCGATCAACGCTCCACGGGCCATGCGAAACGGATCGGTGGGACAGATTTGGATTTCGGAGACCGTCAGTGGCAGGCCCGTCTCATGGATGACTTGCCCTAGAAGTTCCGCGAAGCCCGCGATTCGTGGACCGCTGCCGCCACAAACCAGCGTCTGCGATTGATGGGCCGTGATGGCTGCGGCATCGTGATTCAAGGCTCGACCAAACTTATAGAACAGGGCCTTCATCTGATCGCGGATCAGTTCTGACAACAGCTTTTCATCCTCGCTCCGTGGCCGATCGACCCGGACGCTGGACGATTGCTTCCAAGACTCGATAGCCATTGTGTCGAGGTATCGCTCGCCACTCTGGCCCCAGCGATAGCGGTCTCGGAGTTTTGCCAGTCGTTCGTCGATCTGTCGTCCACCGAGGGGGAGAACCGTCTCGGCCAGTGGCTGGCCCATGCGATAGAGGGCGACGCTGGCTCCCTCTCCACCCCAGTCGAGGACGATCCCCGAGAACGCGGAATGCCCCAATTCCGCAAAGGCCAATGCCTCTGCAGTCGAGATGAGCGAAGGGGTGTACCCCTTTAGATGCAAGACTTGCGAATAGAATCGCAGGTCGTCGGTCGATGCATGGTCCACAGCTTGCCGAGAGATCAACCCGCAGACCGTTGGACGAATCGCGTCTGGTAAGAGCGTATCGATCAGTGTCGAGACTAATTGTCGCCCGAGCGGATCTTCGCTCGGCACGCGCCCCTCGACGAGAAGCGGGACACACGGAATGCGGAGGGCTCGCGAGAGGTCCACAGCTGCCGTTCCCAGGACGATGAGGCTGTCATCGCAGAGAATCGACGGAATGCACATTTGAGCCAGTAACGACTGTTCGGACTCTCCCGACGGGAGTGCTGCATAGACGGCCAGGCTCTTTCGCCCGACGAGGCAATTCGACTGCTGTCGAAGCGACCGAAACTCAGTCGCCCCAAGGTCCAGAGAGACGATCACTGCGCCTCTCCTCGTTCGACGGAACGCAGTGCTCGTTCGAGGGGGCTGACTCGTTGAATCCGCTCCGCCAAGGCGGCCTTCGACGGAATATCGACGATCGAGTCCCGCGAGTGAGTTCCGGCGAGGACCGGTCGACGCGACTCAATTTCACGCATCACGGACCGCAGACGCAACTCGATAGCCCGCGTACTGCCCGGTTGAGGAACGGTGAAGTGCGGGCCCGCCACCCCTTCGTGGGCCTCGTGAACCACCATTCGCCGGTTCCCCAGCGCTGGCCCGTGCAACTGATGACACTTGGGGAGTTCCGGGGATTCTTCCACGATCGGAACGCGATTTAGAATCAACCGCTGCAACGTTTGTGGATCGCTCTCTAAGGTGGCCGAACTCGACTCCGCGTGAAACTTCGACAGGGCCTCATCCACCAGACTCGTCGGTTCCATCTCGCGCGGCGTCCGAGCCAACACGACGCCCAGCCCCATCACGATCCCTGCGAAGAGGGCCACAAAACCGATCCAGTACGGATTCGGAGCTGGGGCAGAATACCGATTGGGACGTGGTGCGACCTCCGGCGAAGGATCTCCGTTCGAGAGTTCCGCCAAGCTGCGGCCCGTTCTGAACTCGCGGGGTGTTTCGTGATTCGGTTGAAGCTGGGCCGCTGAGGCGTGCTGAATGAAGGTTGGATCATCGGCTCCTGCCGAGGTTCGCTCGATCAGCGGGTCTTCCAGTTCGGGAGCTTCCGGGATCGTCGCTTCGCTGGCCGAATCGTCAATTTTCCACCCCTGCGGCATCCGCAGTGGAACCCGCCCGCTTTCACTGGCCGGAGCGGTTTCGATCGACTCATCTGCCGGAGCCCATAGCGGTTCGACATCTTCACCCACAGCCGTCGTTTGAATCTTAGACGGGATCGTCAACTCCGGATCGAGAGAGGCTGACTTGGGAAGCGGAGCAGGGCGATTGCTGGGAGGCGCTTCCGGAGGCTGCGGAGCGACGGGTCGCGCCGTAGCGGGAGCGGGAGGTGTATCGAGGGAGATCTCCGGCTGGAACTTCAGTCCCCGAGCCAACGCCAGTTGGACTCCCGTCTGATTGACCACACGGTCATCGAACAGAATCACCGAGCCACTGGCCAGTCGGATATCCGGGCTGCTCATCCACCCGCCTTGCGGCAGTGAACCCATCGTGCGGCTCAGGTTTTCGTAGGGCTGTCCTAACGCCCGCGTCAGATCTTGAAGAGTGGAAACCGCCGCTGGGAGTTTCAGCAACAGCGGGACTTCCGCCAGCCCGTGAATCAGGACATGCCGCTCCTGAATAGGGGACTTCGCATTTCCGGATCGGGCGATCATCCCTCCACGAGGGACGACGAGGAGGACCTGGCCAGAAGTGATCTTTCGATTCGGATCGCGGTTCAGGCTAATCGCCTCGCGGGTCTCACCGTACTCCAGAATGCGGAACGTTCCGACGCTGTTTTGCGTCTCTCCGCCCGCTTTTTCGAGAAGGGTTTTCAGGGGAACGCTGACCTGTTCGGTCAGAAAGACTCCCGGGCGATTCACTTCTCCGATGACGGCGATGGCCGAGATTTCTGCCTGGGCGGTCACTTCGGTGGTGACGACTCGCGCTCGCTGGGGCGCCGGTCCACTCTGCGGCACTTGGCCCCGCACGAATCGGCTAGAGCTCGGCGCAGTTTCAGCCTGAACTGGTCCTGCCGATAGCCAGACCAGCCCCCATAAAATCGCCTGGATGATCCTCATGCGGCACATCATCGACAGTCCTCAGAAATCTCGAGCCTGTCCACCTGGGGAGGAATGACAACTCTCTCGGATGCATTCGCGATCGGCAGCTTCCGCCGGTCCGCGCGCACGCCCCCGATCCCGCCCCGGGCTATCGATAGTCATCGGCAATCGACCAGCGGGTACGCCAGTTAAAAGTAATGACGAGCGATCATGCAGTCGGTGCATTCTCTCGTGAACGTGGGCGAGTGGCGTGATTCGCCCACGTTCTGGCGAACGTATCTACAGGTCATTTTTGCCCGAGCGAAGAATATCAGCTTCCGGCTCTCCTCTCGGTGAGCGCACTCGTAGCCTGTACCCCTAGGACCGGGCGGAACGAAAGTCCCCGCCAAACAACCCGTAGAGGCTCGCTTGTTTAAGGCCTAGTCCAGTGTGAAACACTGCGGTGCCCTCGGGCTGTGACCTTTGGTACTGACAGCGCCTATCGGGGCGGTACAGTCCGACCAATAGCCCAGTTCGGGAGAGGACGCATGTCGTCAGCGATTCAAGCCCTCGGGATCAGTCAGCTCAGCCGCGAAGAGCGGATTGAGTTTGTGTCGGAAATCTGGGATTCCACCGAGGGCACATTAGGAACTGGCTCGAAACCACTTCCCGATTTGATTTCCCGAAAAGAATTTGAACAGAAGAGAACGAAGGCAACGAAGAACTTTGGACTTGAGCCTTTGTTTCCTTCGTTGCCTTTTGTTCAACTCCGAGGGGAAATTGGGAAGTTGTTTTGGACCATGTTCTTATCGACTCACACGGGAGGGTACAGCCTCGCTCAATCGCGATTGCCGACAGAGACTGGCGACTTCCGCTTCGGGTAATATTGAACTTCCGCTGGGGAGGACTAAGCCGCAATTGGCAGGGTCTGCTGCTCCATCACGCGGTCGATGATATCGCATCCCGAGGCAAGGAGGATCCGCTTCATTTCGGGGTCTTCGGTCCGCTTGGCCTGCTTCTCCAGGTTGTTGATGAGTCGGAGGGCTTGCTTCAAGTCGATCAACGGAGGATTCTTCACGGACATGGCTGCGTCTCCCTGCCTGGGCCACTTGATTGTAGGGCTTCACTGCCCCCTGGCGGACCGCTCCGGTCCACCGGCACCGGTGGTATCGTCTGGCGGGATGGTCGCGATCGGAGGGAATCAGGTCGCCACAGTGCCACCTCCCTCAGAACGGGTCGGTTGTGCGGATCGTTTGGGTTATGCGGAAGTTGCCAGTCATTCAGTGGCCAGTCGTCATCTACGGATTTTTGAAAATCGTGGACCAAGCTCGGAAATCGCCGTTGCAATCGGGACTGGAATTCGATACTAATCACCCGTTCACTAGAGCGACCAGAAATGACCTGCGTCGCTCCTTCCTCGGCAATCGTAAGGACACACCATGGCGGCGAAGGCAAAGGCATCTCGGACAGCAGGGGCCACCGAGCAAAAGAGCGAAAACCCGCTCCTCAACAACGCTCTGGGACAGATTGAAAAGGCGTTCGGCACCGGCTCGATCATGCGGCTCTCCGACCCCCACCACGCCGCCGTCGAGGGGATCTCGACGGGGTCGTTGTCGCTCGACATGGCCCTCGGTTCTAACGGATTCCCGCGCGGGCGGATCATCGAGCTGTTCGGCCCGGAGTCGAGCGGAAAAACGACGCTGGCGCTCCACGTTGTGGCCAGTGCTCAGAAGGGCGGCGGAATCGCAGCCTTCATTGATGCCGAACATGCCCTCGACCCGGGCTGGGCCAAGCGGATTGGTGTGAACATTGAGGAACTGCTGGTCAGCCAGCCAAGCCACGGGGAAGAGGCCCTGCAAATCGCCGAGATGCTCATCAAGTCGAACGCCGTCGATGTGATCGTCATCGACTCGGTCGCAGCTCTGGTCCCCAAGGCGGAACTCGACGGCGAAATCGGCGATAAGCACATCGGATTACAAGCCCGCATGATGAGCCAGGCGATGCGCAAACTGACCGGAGCGATCTCCAAGGCGAAGACCTGTGTGATCTTCATCAACCAGATTCGCGAGAAGATTGGCGTGATGTTCGGCAGCCCGGAAACGACCCCCGGCGGTCGGGCCTTGAAGTTCTACGCCTCGTGCCGGGCCGATGTCCGCAAGATCGCCACGCTCAACGATGGCGATCAGCCGATCGGCATCCGCATGAAGGTCAAGGTCGTCAAGAACAAGGTCGCCCCCCCGTTCCGCGTCGCCGAGTTCGACATGCTCGGCAGCCGGGGAATCAGCCTGGAAGGGGATGTTCTCGACATGGCTGTGCTGGCGGGATTCGTCAACAAGAGCGGCTCGTGGTACGTCCACGGCGACAAGAAGATCGGCCAAGGCCGCGAAAAAGCCCGGACCTACCTGGAAGAGAATCCAGCCGCCTTGCAAGAGCTCAAAGAGCAAATCCTGGCCGCGAAGGCGAGCGGCGAACTCGCCGTCACGGGTGGCACAGCGGCGGCTGCCGACGAATAAGGCGACTGGTCGGAAGGATCTGACTGTAGGCTGGCTTCCGATCCTTCGACGAGACTGACCGGCTGGAAGCCGATCCCACTTCGCGATCAGGGACGAGCCAGGCACCACAAGTGCTGATAGGTCCGGAGAAAGACCTCGCCATTCGAGATCGCCAGTGAGGCCAAGGTCCGTTCGGGGATGGTGTTTCGGGCGAGTACCTCGAACTTCGGCTGGGCGGCGAAGACGACGGTTTCTCCATCGAGGCTCGTCGTGTAGAGCCGGTCACCGACCTTCACCAGACTGGCCCAGGTGGTCCCGGTCAGGCGTTCCGTCCAGAGTGTTGTCCCGGTTTTCCACTCGATGCACTGGGCGGTGCCCGGCTCGTTGACGATGTAGATGTGGTCACCCACGATCACGCCGGAGCCAATCCGCTGCGGAGCTTTCGGATGTCGCCACAGGCGGTGCGAGGCGGTCAGGTCGCTCCCCGTGGCGGTCGCCTCGGTCGGCGGTCGCATCCCCATCCAGGCCCCGGTGAACCCGCACATCGCGACGATCACCTGGTCAGTGACGAGCGGATTCATGTAGACCAACTTGTCCTGGGCATCGTCCTTAAACAGCCCCTGGCACGACCAGAGATGTCGACCGGTCTGCGGCTCATACGCCTTGATCGCGCCGGGCCAACTCAACAGCAGTTGCGGCTGGCCTCCGACTGGAGCAATGACGGGGGTACTCCACGAGCCGATCCATTCGGTGGCTCCCTTGTCCCCGAGTTTCCCGCCCGGCTCATCGGCCTTCCAGGCATCGGTGCCATCCTTCAGGTGAAAGGCCATCAACGAGGACCGCTCCCCCGGCCCGAAGTTCAAAAAGACCAGCTCCCCCGCGATCACCGGCGAGGACGCTGTCCCCCAAATGTGATGCGCCAGCCCCAGGTCGCGATGCCACTGCTGGTTCCCCTCAAAGTCGTAACACGCAATCCCCGCCGACCCATGCGAGACAACGATCCGCTCTCCGTCGGTGACCGGCGACGCGGCACAAAACGGATTGGTGGCGTGCGTCGGTTCCGGCGAGGTGAACTCGATCGTCTTCTGCCAACGCAGGCTGCCGTCATTGCGGTTGAAGCAGATCAGGGACCGCTTGGTTCCCTTGTCAGTGGCCTGGGTCAAAAAGATCCGGTCGCCCCAGATGATCGGCGTCGAGTTCCCCGGTTCCGGGAGGGCCACCTTCCACTTCACATTCGCATCGGGGGACCATGTGAGGGGGACTTCCGTCTCGCGGCACTCCCCGTTGGCTGAAGGCCCACGCCACGCTGGCCAGTTGTCGGCCCTCGCGGTGACCGGAAGGAGCAGGAGTATTCCGAGACAGAGACGGGACATGGATGTCATGTTCATGGACACCGGCTTCGGGAATTCGAGCGGGAGTAAAGTTCGCAATGGATTGTAGGCGAACCGTTTCAGAAATGGTGTTCCGTCCTCTCACCCCGCTTTCATCGATCAGTCATCACCCGGCTCGCCGGGTGAGACTGGCTGTGGTACGGTCCCTTCAGGACCAACTGCCATCTCGCCTCCCCTTTGAATCGATGACCTCATCTCCGAACAGTGCGAACTCCGATGGCTCCTCTGGGGGGCGGCGGCGGTTTCTCGTTCCGCGCTCGCGGCGGCTGACGTGCGATGTGCTGCACTTTCATCGGCAGGTTCCCCTCTGCCCGCATGTCCGTGTCATGCCACTCGGATCGATCGATGCGCTCCGGAAGCCAGCCAGCGGACGGGTCTCTTGGTCGGCTCTCTTCTTGAAGGCTTACGCCATTGTGGCGTGGGACATTCCCGTCTTGCGACAGAGCTGGATGCGGGGTCTGATCCCGACGGTCTACCAGCACGACACGAGCGTCGGCATGTTGGCGATTCAGCGGGACTATCGAGGCGAGCCGTGGCTCTTTTGGGGCCGCGTTCTCGCTCCCGATACGATGTCGCTGCGGGAGATTCAAACGCTGATCGACCGTTACCAGTCAGCCCCCGTAGATGAGATATTCAAGCGATTCGTCTGGTTGAGTGCGTTCCCGACAATGCTGCGGCGGTTGATCTGGTGGTTCAATATGCAGTGGTCTGGACCGGTCCGAGCGAAGCGGGTGGGGACTTTCTTCTTGTCATCGCTCGCGGGACAAGGGGCCGAGATCCCCTGTCCACCGTCCTTCCAGACGGGCGTCCTGAGTTACAGCCCTTTCGACGCTTCCGGGGCGAGCCGAGTCACACTGGCCTATGACCATCGGTTGATGGATGGGGCCATTGTGGCCGAGGCTCTCGCGCGAATCGAGGCGTGTCTGCTGGGGACGCTCGCCGATGAACTCCGATCGATGGAATAAGCCCCGGTAGCCGATGTGTTGCGAATTGTGGTAGCTTCCGCATCTCGTCACGTGACTCCCTCCCTGTTCTTGCCCGCATCATGCCGATCAGCTTTGAAGACAAAGTGGCCATTGTGACCGGCGGCTCCTCTGGGATTGGCCGCGAGGTGGCTCTCACTCTGGCCAAGGCGGGCATGAACATTGTGCTGGCCGCCCGGTCGGTCGACAAGTTGAATGCTGTGGCCGAGGAGTTACGGGTCTCCGGAGTCCGGGTGCTGACCGTTCCGACCGATGTTTCGAAGCGGGCCGATTTGGAGCGGCTGGTCGCAGCCACCGTGGCGGAGTTCGGCGGGATCGATGTCTTGGTGAACAACGCTGGAATCGAGGCCTTCCAGGCTTTTCATGACATCCCGATCGAACAGATTCTGGCCACACTCGAAACTAATACGATCGGGACGGTCCTTCTGACGCGGCTGGCGATTCCGCACATGCTGCCCCGTCCATGGGCCCGGATCATCAACATGTCCTCGACCTCGGCGATCCAGGCCCCGCCGTTCGGGGCGACCTATGCGGCGACCAAGGCCAGCATCCTCCAGTTTACGATGGCGCTCCGTCTGGAGTACGTGGGGACATCGCTCTCCGCGACCGCGATTTGTCCTGGCTTTACTCAGGACGGCGGGATCTACGAATCGATCAAGCAGGAGATGGGCCGCGGAGTCCCCTGGCTGATGCGCGGCGTCACCACGCAAGATGTGGCCAAAAGCGTCATCAATGCTCTCCGCAACGACCCGCCTCGGATCATCGTCGAACGAATCGGGATCCGACTCTTCTTCCCGTTCGCCTTCGTCTTCCCTCGTCTCGGAGAATGGTTCACCCACAAGATTGCGACACGGTTCTTTCGCAAGCTGGCCGGTAAACGCGCAGCCACCCCAGTCAGCAGCCCGAAGTAGTATTGGCCGTGGGACCGACGGGACCAGGGCTGGAAAAATGGCCAGCCGCCGCCTAACGGCTGCTACGGGACAGGCGAAAGCCTGAACTCCAACCCAGAGTCTGATCGCGGCGGAGGCACCAGCCATTCACTCGGTCGGCACTGCCGGTGGCGGACTCAGCGGTTGTGGGGCAGTCGCGACTGGTGTGGAAAGCGGTGGCAAGGTTCCCGCAGCGTGCGCGGCGAGAACTTCTTTGACAGCGGAAGCGGGAATCAGGAGCGACTCGGTCCGTCCGGAGCGGGCGATGTTCAGGCCGATGACGTGCCCTTCGATATCGACGGCGGGGCCACCGCATTCTTCCGGCTTCAGAACGCTGTCATGCTGAATCGCAACTGGGAAGCCCCCGGACCGGCGGCTGACTTCGCCACCTAAACGGTTCTGCTGCGCGATCCGCGATAAAAGATCACCGAAGGGGTGGCCCA
>JAYSVZ010000615.1:0-12107 GCA_043718305.1 Planctomycetota bacterium
GATGACGGGAAGACCAAGCTCGCGCTGGTTGTGTGCGATCTGCTTGGCCTCAGTCGCAGCTTGAGTGTCGAGGCCCGGAACCAGATTCAGGCGGCGACCGGGATACCGCCGGAGAATGTGTTGATCTCCGGGACGCACACGCACTCAGCGGCCAGTACCCTCGGCGAGCGCGGGTACAGTTCGGACCAGGAACTCAACGACTACCAGAAGTTCGTGGCGAAAAGAATCAGCGATGGTGTGCGGAGAGCGGTGAACGTCCTGCGACCGGCACAGATCGGCTTTGGTTCGGTCGACGTGCCCGAGCATGTGTTCAACCGTCGCTGGTTCATGAAGGAGGGGAGCCCGGCACTGGTCTCGCCGTTCGGCAAGGTCGACAAAGTGAGGATGAACCCACCCGGTGGGAGCCCGGACCTCATCGAACCAGCCGGGCCGACTGATCCGACGGTGTCGTTCATTGCTCTCCGCGAGCCGGGTGGGCGGATGATCTCAATCTTCTCGGCGTACTCGCTGCACTATGTCGGTGGCGTAGCGGGAGCGGACATCTCGGCGGACTACTTCGCAGTCTGCTGCGAGAATCTTAAGAAGCTGCAACCGAATGGGGACCAAGACCCGCCGTTTGTGGCGTTGCTGGCCAACGGCACGAGTGGCGACTGCAACAACATCAACTTCCGCACGCCCAGACCGGGGAAGCCGCCCTACGAACAGATGCGGTACGTCGCCGAGGATGTGGCCTCGAAGGTCAACGCAGCTCTCGCCAGTGTTACGTGGCAGGATCACGTTCCGCTCAGTGCGCGTTACCGGGAGCTGGATGTGGCATGGCGAACGGTCGAGCCCGCGCTGCTGGACTGGGCGATCCTGACCGAGACGAAACCGGAGAACCTGCTGAAGAAGAACGACATCGCGGTGATCTACGCCGGACGCGTGCAGCGTCTGGCCAAGGCCAGCCCGACGACAAAGCTTCCGGTGCAGGTGCTGCGGCTGGGTGACATTTGCATCGGCACCTCGCCGTGCGAGACGTTCGCCGAGACCGGCCTGGAGTTCAAGAAACGCAGCCCGATCGCCCACTCGTTCATGGTGGAACTGGCCCACGGTTATTACGGGTATCTGCCCACGCCGAGGCACTTTGAACTGGGCGGCTATGAGACTTGGGCTGGGACGAATTATCTGGAACCACAAGCGTCTGAGAAGATCATGGCCGCTTTGTTGGAGATGGCCGGGGAATTGAAGGCCCCGTGAGGTTCGCGGAGAGCTACACCTTCCGCACCACGACGCGATTCCCGGAGCATTGGACGACTTCGACCAGTGATCCTTCGGGGATAAAAGAGCCTTCCGACATCACGTCGACGAGGTGGCCATTGATCTCCGCCTTGCCACTCGGACGGAGCAGGGTCATGGCGATGCCGGTTTGACCAACGAGGTTTGCAGTTCCCGCGACGAGCTCGGGGCGCAGTCGAGGAGCTGCATCCTGCATAGCGCTGGGTGGGGTCAGGATCATGTCGTTGAAGAGCGGGATCTTTGGCAAGAACTTCGACAGTGCGACCGCTGTAATCACCAAGCCGAAGACCGCTCCGCCGAGAACCTTGAACGTTTGCAGGGCCTGCCCCGCGTCGCTGCTGTTCGGTCCGAGATGGCCGAACGTTTGCGAGGCCATAATGATCGAAGCCAGCGTCAGCAGAATCCCGGTCACCCCGAAGAATCCGAAGCCGGGTAGCACCAGGAACTCCAGCAGCATGCATCCCACGCCCAGCAAGAAGAGCACGATCTCCAGCGAACCCGCAGTGCCGCCGAGAACCTTGCTCCAGAAGAACAGACCGAAACAGAGCGCTGCGACCAGCCCACAAACGCCGGTCATCGTGTGCAGCTCCAGATAGATCGCCACTAGCCCGACGAAGAATAGAAACCCCATAATGACCGGCTGGTTGAGCCAAAAAACGAGATCATCGACCCACGTCCGCTGCATGGCCACGATTCGCTGTTCGGACGGGATTCCCAACCGCGATCGCAACTCATCAAAGTCAGACACCGTAGGCTGGGCGAGGCCAAGTTCGTGTGCTCGCCGCCCGTTGACGGTCAGCAGAATCCCTTTGCGAGACTCTTCGACGAGCGGTCCCTTAATCCATTCATCACCGGCCGCGTGAATCTCCGCTTCCGACATGTACGTCACGGTGCCGCGCGTCTTGTGGGTGACGCGAAAAACTTCCAGGTCGCGGTCGACCATGGCTTGGAGCAAGGCGGGCGGGCGGTCCTTGATACGGCCTAATTCGCCCATCGTTTGCAGCAAGGGGCTGACCACTTTTTCGGGGGCGCGTTCGAAGGCCCCGCCCTGAGCCGTTTCGGCGATCACCCCCGCATCACCAATTTTGGCCTCCGGAAGCAGATAGATATCATCACAGCCCAAGCTGATAATCGCCGCTCCGCTGATCGCCGCTTTCGGGATGAAGGCCACCGCGTGAACCCCCCGGTTCTTCAGATCGGCAATGGCTCGGGCCAGTTCTTCGCTTTCGTAAAGGTATCCCCCGGGGGAATCGACCTCGAAGATAATGACTTTGGCTCCCTTAGAAACCGCCCGCTCGATCTGGCGGTTGAGGAACGAAGCCAGGATCGGCTCGATGGGCCCTTTGATCTCGATTAAGGCGACCTTTTGGTTCCCTTGAATCGTCGGACGTTCGCGAAGGGCTTCCACCGGGAGGGCGTAAGTTTCAATGATTTCACGGCGCGAGGACGCGGTTTGTGAAATCAGAACATCCCACTCGCGAGCTTGGTTCGCGGCAATCATCCAAGCAGTCCCCGCTTCTTTGAGCGTCTGCGAATCGCGGATGGCAACGCTCGCGTCGCGTAGGCGTTGGGCCTCCGCTTGTGTCACAAGTCGCTTCTCAACGGTTCCGGGGACGGGTTCGACCGTGACCTGCATCACGATGGCTGCCGGGTCCATCAACCCGTTGACGAGGGCTTCGCTCACGCGGCGGTTACGGCGTTTGGCGATGATCGATCGCACAACGCCTTGATCTCCATCGGGCAATGCCTTGCCGCGACCGATATCGCCCAGCCGGGCATCCGGGTGCATCACGACTTCGGAACAGGCGAGGGCCACGACAACGTTGGTCCCAGAAACCGTCTTGGGCACCCAGCAGATCGTCTTGAGATTGGCCGTCGCCTCCGAAGTCAGAAACTCGGAGAGGGCATAAACATGATGGAACTCGCTCGACCCGGGTGTCAGTTCCAGGACTAGGAACGCCTGGCGTTTCTCCTTGAGGGCTTGGCTTTGCAGGTCCAGGGCCGCTCGCCGGACAGAGGCTGTCACGGAATCGGTAATCGAACCATCCAGCGTCACAAAGGCGGCGATGTTCGCCGCCTCACCCGTCGCGGCTACCGCAGCCGGGTCGGGTTCCTGGGCTGCGAGAGAGATCGAACAGCACATAGCAACCAGCACCATCCCGAGAACCGCCATGCAGAAGGCTCGGTTGGTCAGCGAATGGGCAGTCATCATCAAACCGGACGGCATAGTGATCCCGCTTCCGCGAACAGTCGGTGAACCCTGACGAATCGTCATTGTCACCCTCATGTGACAACGGCAATCGGCACCGCTTGGATCACTCCAAACGGTCCCCAAGGGATTATACGTCGGATTGGCTGGGATTGCTTCGGAATCGCCATTCGCAGAGCTGCCGGACGGGCCCGTCCTACTTCGCCCAACTTTAACCCTGGCCTTGGAAGTCCCGGCAGGTCATGGCTGTGCCTGATCGATCAGGCACAGCCTGATCTACCGGAACTGGAGCTTGAATGGCGCGATCCCCATGGTCTTTGGCAAGAGTCGATGGCGGTACATTTTCCGCCCGACGGGTCTTCTACCACTCTCTCACACTTGACACTGCCATTGAATTGTAGAAGATACACTAATGTGATGTGGTTTCTAGAGTCACCGTTCTGGATGGCTCGATCCATTTCCAGCACCTTTCGGGGAAATCATCGTGTCTCGTGTCTCGTGTCTCGTGTCTCGCAGTAGCAATCTTCCTCTTCACCAACAGTTTCGTTCTAGCTCAAGCGCCCGCGCCGGGGCCGATTTATGATGTGACTTGCACAGCCCCTCCCTTGTACAACGTGCGTTTGAAAATCGAGAAGCTGTCCATTACCCACATTCCGATACCGTACTATCTTCCTGATACTGACGACTTGCGAATTTATTGGCAAGCTGTTTCGTCTTGGTCGAGTGTCGAGACGCCCCAGCCTATCACGATGTCTGCAGTACACATGCCAGTCACAATGAACGGTGTCACCACGCAGGTTTATGTACGCCATCAGGGTGCTGTGCAAATGGGCACAACAGGCACTTACAGGTTTTCAGGAGAGTACTATGACAACAACGGAACACTCCACCAAGTTGAAGTCACAGGGTCACGACGACCATAGTGGATTTACGGTCATTGAACTCATGGTCTCGATCGCGATTGTCGGCTTGCTAATCGCCTTGTTGACGCCTGCCGTGCAGTCTGCCCGGCAGGCGTCATCTCGGTTGACTTGCCAGAGCCGGCTGCGGCAACTGGGAATGGCTGCGAGTTCGTACGAGGAGGTTTTTCAAGTCTTGCCCGTGGCGAATCGCCCTTATCGAAGCATGTTGCCATACATAGAGCAGTCGGCTCTGTATCAACAATTTGCGACCACCGGAACGGCCACGAATCTCAACGTCGAGACCTACGTTTGTCCCAGCGATCCGCAGAGCGATCCATCGCAAGGACAGATCAGCTACTTTATCAACGATGGTTCCGGCTGGGCTGCACGACGACCGCCCGATCCCAACAATACCAGATTTGATGGAGCACGACCGAGTCTGCTCTCATACTCAAAGCTCCGAGACTTTACGGACGGGACATCACAAACCACTCTGTTTGCGGAGAGGAAAATCAATCCGGCCAACGAGGTGACCACGACTGATAGTGCGAGCATCGAACCGGAACGATTCCTATGGTACCTGAACACTTCATTCACGCTGCCCGCTCAGCTTGACTTGTTTCGTCAGGAGTGTTCCGAGAATCGAGCTGGCGTGATCCCTCACATCGCGGGGTCGTTCCAATTCATGCTCCAACAGGAACTGGGATACAACCACGGCTTAACTCCAAATCGACCGGGTTGCCACAATGGTGACGCCGAGACATTTAATACGATTGACATCGAATTCAGCTTGCGTCCCGCGACGAGCTATCACCCCGGGGGGGTGAATGTCGCGTTCGTTGACGGGCATGTTCAGCTCGTTGCCGATGGTGTTGATTCCGTCGTTTGGCGGGCGATCTCCACCCGCCAGGGAGCAGAGACAGTGGGTGACTTCTGAACAGTACTGGAGTGATGATGCGGCGCAGGTGTTTCCTTGGTGGGATGATGCTGGCGACTTCTTTTCTCATGGAGGGGTGTGACCATTCGGTCAATCGCCCCCAGGAACTTCCGCTAGCCAGTGACCTGCCGGTGGCGGCGGTTTTTAAGACGATGAACGGTGTCCCGCTCCAGAGCGGAAATGATCTGCTCACTGTCGCACCACGAACGGTGATCCATCTGACCGGAGAGATACAAGCCAATGCGGATGTTCGCCTCGCCCGTTTTCCGCAAGGTTTTATCGTGTCAACGGATCTGGATGTCCCGCCGGTTCCCCGACCTGCAAACTGGACAGATAAATATGTCGACCAGCCCGATGACCTCCACATGATCATGCTTTTAAGCATGTCATTTAGCGGTGGCGATCGAACCCAAGAGCAGCCTATCGGGGATGGTTATGTAAACAAATTGGTCGACATGGGCCACAAGAAAGCGGTGTTCTCAGGGGGAATTCTTAGCCCGGAGAATCCTGGTGAGTACGTACTTCGAGTCTGGGGCTCGTTCAAGCCTGAGAAAGAATGTTCCTCCTCCAAAGATCGGGGAGCGATGGGAACTCCAAAGCTGTTGAAGGAATTCACACTAAAGGTTGAAGAAACTCGAGAAACGCCTTGAAAAACACTGGTCGATACTTGGTACAATCACGCAACCGCCAATCCAAGTCAGGTAGGTCAGGCTGTGCCTGAGCGATTCAACGAAACCCAGCCGATCGATATCTACAGTTCGTCGGCGGTCAGCCGAAGGGGGCGCAGCAACCCATCCCGAAAGCCAGGGTTTCTCTGTGCCTCCGTGTCTCCGTGGTGAATTATTCAGTCGGCGCTGCTAACGCTGCCGGACGGGCCAAAGGGGCCCGTCCTACGTGGCCCGACTTCACCCTTGGCCTTGGAAGTAGACCTCTTCGTACGGCTGGATCACGACGAACCCGCTCCCTTCGAACTTCATTTGGATCGACTCTCCGCTCCCACGTCCGAAGAACGTCTTGAGCGAAATGTCGGTCTTGAAGTTCGGTGTCAGATTCCCCGACCAAGCCACGGTCGCGTTCGGGTCGGTGATCACTGGACGGCCTGGGCTGACCTTGAGCGTCAGCGGGTCGTAGTGCGTCGTGATCGCGATCAACCCCGTCCCCGAGAGCTTCATATTGAACAGCCCCCCCGCCAGCATCCCGGTGATCTTGCGCATCATTTTGATGTCATGCTCGATCGTCTCTTCGAACGCCAGCACGTCGTTGCCGTTGACGAAGATCGAGTCGTCGGTGAGTTCCAGGATCGTGACCTTCTTGCCGGAATCGGCGAGGTAGACCTTACCTTCGCCTTCCGCTTTGGTGAGGCGGGTGCCTTCGCCGCTGAACGCTTTTTTCAGGAACTTGCCGATCCCATGTTCCAGGATTCCCTCGCGCGTGAACTTCACATCCCCGACATAGGCCACCATCGACCCCATCTTCGTCCAGACCATCCCGTCGAGGTTGACCTCGAGCATGCGGTCTGACTCCAGTTCAAAGACCCCTTGGCCCTGGTCCGTTTCGGAGCTGCGGGCGAGGAACTCTTCGATCGAGTAGCGACCGTCCGCTTCGACATCTTCCTTGCGAAGGGGCTTTGATCCGCCACCGGACGAGGCCGCCGGGCGGGTGCCCCCCTCGGGGACCGCGACGGTCGAGCCGCACGAGGGGCATTTCACCTTCTGCCCGGCGTACTGCTCGGGGATGTTGAGCGTCTTGCCACAACTACATGAAACAGGGATGGGCATCGTGTGTTTCCAAGATTCGGGATGAAGGGAAGAGTCACCGCATTGTGATTGAATCGGTTCGCCGAGAAGATTGCAAGGCGAACGCAGTCCGGAATGATGCCATTTTCCGGCTCCCCTCTCCCTCCGGGGGAGAGGGGTTGGGGGGTGAGGGCCGCGCGTCAAGTCGATGCCCGCGCCAGTGCATCATTCCTGACCGCTTCAATTCGCTTTTTGTAAGAGAAGCCCGAGTGATCGTCGAGATCTCCCGGTGCTCTGGTTTCAGAATGGGGGCCGCAAGAAACTCAAAAATCGCAAAAGAAGAGCCAGCCTCTGTCTTGCGTTTTTTGAGTTTCTTGCGGCCCACTGCCCGTCACCGATCGATCCAGTTTCCGGCCCAGAGACGCTCACGGCCATCGCTCGCTCGCCGCTATAGTGTCTGATGCGATATCCGCAGGTTCTCGGGAGGCGAGGCGATGGCGTCATCGATACGACTGTTCGTCGCACTGTGTCTGGCGTGGGGGGGCGTTTCATGCGCATCCGCGGCGGACGAACCTCCCGCGGAAGTCGGCGTGACGCTCGTCTCAGCGACCGAACATCGCTTGCGAGGGCGGTACGAAGAAGCCCTCGAAGCCTATGAGGCGTTACTTAAAAGCACTGACCCCTCCGAAGCTGACCGCATCGCCATCTGGCTCGGAGAGAGCCGCATTCATGAAGAGACTGGGAAGTGGGAAGAAGCCGATGAAGTCATCGCCGCCGCACTTTCGGCGGTTCCCAAGTCAGCCGCCTTGCTCGCCCGCCAAGGCGAGTTGGGACTCCTCCGAGGGCGCTATGCCGAGGCCCTTGATCTCGCGAAAGCAGCCCTCGAACAAGACTCCGACCACGTCCACTCCCGGCTGATCCATGCTCAGGCTCTCGCCGAAACGGGACAGCTCGATGAAGCGGCGACGGCCTTTCGCTGGTTCATTCAATACTACAACCGCAAACAGCCGACCGACGCCGAGACGCTCTTGTATGTCGCCGAAGGGGCTGTGCAACATGCTCGTTGGAGCCGGACCAGTTCGGTCTTCCGGTTCGTCGTGAATGATGTCTGTCCCGACGCTCTCAAGGACGACAAGTATCGCTGGCAGTCACCGCTGATCTCCGGTCATCTGCTGTTGGAGAAGTTCAACGAGAGCCAGGCGATCCCCGAGTTTCATAACGCCCTGCGCATCAACCCGCAGGTCGCCGAAATCCATGCCGCGATGGGGATGGCTTTTTTACAGGACCACAAGCTCGACCAAGCCCGCGAGCGAGCGGAACAGGCTCTGGCGAAGAACGCACGTTCGACGATCGCCCTCGCCTTGATGGCCGATCTCTACTTGGCTCAAGATGAGCCCGCGCCCGCTCGCGAGTGGATCGACAAGGCACTGGCGATCAACCCAGCGGACCAGCGACTCCTGGGACGCAAGGCAGCATTGTCGCTCCTCGAATCCCGCCGCACTTCCCCCGAGTTGATCGCCGCCGCGATTCGCAACCTGCCGACCCCGCCGGACGATGAAGCGCTGCCGGTCGAGTTTCGCGAAAGCGTGGCCAAGGCCCTGCGCATCACCCCGAAGCCGGGTGAGATGCTCGCGATCATTGGCCAGGTTCTGGAAACGCATCGCAAGTTCGACACCGCTGAAGTCTGCTACCGCCGCGCGATCGAACTGATGCCGCAACTGATCGCCCCTCGGACGCAACTCGGCATGCTCTGTATGCGGACCGGTCAAGTCGACGAAGCGGAGACGATCCTCAACGAGGCTTTCGCAGCTGACCCTTTTCATGTCCGCATCAGCAACATGCGGAAGGTGATCGGCGTCCTGAAGACCTATGACACGATCACGACTGAGCACTTCGTCATCCGCATCGATGCCGAACAAAATCTCCTCGGTCACGCGATGGCTGATTATCTGGAGCAGGTCTACCCCGAGCTGACCCAGAAGTTCGGCTTCGAGCCTCCGCAACGAACGCAGTTCGAGATCTACTGCAATGCCAAGGGGCAGCCGGCCCATGCCTGGTTCAGCTCGCGAATGATCGGCCTGCCGTGGATTCAAACGATCGGAGCCTCAACCGGTGTGATGGTGGCCCTGACCAGTCCCAACCAGTCGCAACGCCCGTTTCACTGGGGGCATGTGCTGCGGCATGAGTTCGCCCATGTGATCACTCTGCAGGCAACGACGTTTAACATTCCGCATTGGTACACCGAGGCACTCGCCGTTCGCAACGAGGGAACCCCCTTCCGCCCCGAGTGGGAAGAGCTTCTGCTCGTGCGCGAACCGCAAGGGGACTTGTTCAATCTCGACACGATTAACGATGGCTTCCGGAAGCCGAAGTCGCCGGACCACTGGACGCTCGCCTATTGCCAGGCCACGCTCTATGCCGACTACCTGGAACAGACCTACGGGGCCAATGCCAACCCCCGACTTCTGACCGCGTATCGCGAGGGCCGCACCACGCGCGAGGCACTGCTTGAACTGTTCCAGGTCGAGCAGGAGCCATTCGAGAAGGGCTATCGCGACTTTCTCTCAGCCCGCGTCAAGACCTTCACCGCCGGGCGGGCCGCAGCCATCCCCGACCTGAAAACTGCCGAAGAGCTTCACAAGAAAAAACCGGACGACCTACGGGCTGCCGATGATTATGTATTCGCCCAGTTGCGATCACGGCGCGTGCCGCAGGCTCGAAAGCTGGCCGATGAACTCCTCAAGAAGGACTCCACGCTTCCGCTGTCGAACATCGTCGTCGCGCTGATGGAGGCCCGCGCTGGCAAGTCCGACGAGGCGCTCGATCGGCTCGTGAAGCTTCGCGACGACGGCGAAACGCACCGCGAACTGCTGGCTGCCCTGACCTCCATGGCGGGCCAAGCCAAGCAGTGGCAAATCGTGGCCGACACCGCCCGCTTCGGTCGCGAGACCTACCCCCGCGATCCACTCTTCGTGAACGCCGCTGCGAAAGCGTGCGAGGAATTGAAGCAACCGGACGAACTCGGAGCGATCCTCGAACTGCTCGTGGTCCTCGATACGGATGACCCGGCAGCCCGGCGGAAGTTGGCCAAGATCAAACTCGATGCCGGCGATGCCGAGGCAGCAAAACGCTGGGCGGGGGATTCGCTACTGATTGACGTGACTTCGGCGGAGGCTCATGAACTCCTCGGTCGAGCCAGCGTTCATCTGATGGACTGGAAGACCGCCGAACGAGCGTTCAGCACCGCGCTGGAACTCGACGGCATGCGCGTCGAATCCAAGGTCGGGCTAGCCGAGACGTATCTGAACACCGAGCGAAAGACGCAGGCTCGCGAACTGGTGGAGGGGGTGCTGAAGACGCAACCGGAGCACCAGAGGGCGAAGGCGATTTTGGAGCGCGTTCGGTAGCGGCTGACTCCGGGGTGCGCTCCCGTTTGTCGCGACCTTGGGCGATCCTGTACAGCCCCTTCAGGGCACTGACATCGATTGTGACCTGCGGCACATTCTGGACTGAGTCAGTGAAGCGGAACAGTGTGCCACCTTCACGCGTCTCGCGTGGTACGGCTCGGTTGCATGAGATAAGCTGCGGCCTTGTTCCTTGTCACCGCGCTGGTCAATTGCTGACTCCCCCTGCATCACCGACGTTTGAGTTCCTGGTCGAGGAGTACCTCCACGGGGTACGGATCGATACGTTTCTGGGTCGGCATTTTCGCAATCACTCGACGTGGCGGTTGATGCGGCTGGTCCGGGCGGGGCTGGTGACGATCGACCATCTTACGGTCGAAGAGACGCAGCGGGTGGCCGCAGGACAGCGGGTTTGCGTGCAACTAATCGAGCCGCCGGATCGGGTGTTGGAGTCCGATCCGGGAGAGGTGCCGCTGGTTTATGCCGACCCGTGGATGTTGGTCGTCGATAAGCCCGCTGGACTGATCGCTCACCCGACGGGGGAGTACCAAGTCAACAGCCTGGCGAATGTCTTACAACGATACGTGGACGGCATTGCGCCACTGCGGGGGTTACTCCGACCGGGAATCGTGCATCGGCTTGATCGGCAGACGAGCGGGCTGATGGTAGTGGCCCTTGAGCATACGGCGCACCGCAATCTCTCGATGGGGTTCGAGGCCGGACGCGTCTCGAAGAGTTATCTCGCACTCACCGAAGGGGTGATCGCCACTGACAAAGGAACGATCAAGCATCCCATCGGGCGAGCGGCGACGGGGCGGCATGTTCTGATGTCGTGCCGAGGCGATGCGATTGATCCCCGCCCCTCACAAACGAACTATGAGGTCATCGAGCGGTTCGCCCACCACACGCTCGTGAAGGCGACCCCGCTGACCGGTCGTAACCATCAGATCCGGGTCCACATGGCCCACCTGGGGCACCCGCTGATGGGGGACGAATTCTATAGGGCTCACGGACGATTCCATCCGTTCCGATCCAAGGCTGACCCGACTCTCGATCCCGATGAAGTCGATGACGCCCCTTCGCCGATCGAGACCGGGCTACCGATTCGACGGCATGCGCTGCATGCCTGCCGATTGGCCTTTGCTCACCCGATCACTCAATTGTGGACTGAGTTTCAGAGTCCGCTGCCCCGAGATTTCGTCGAGACAATCGCGGCGTTGCGAGCGAGAGAGGGCGAACAGTGACCCCGCAGAGGACTGTCTCGGGGGCAATTTGCTCACCCCGGCGTCAGGACCGCCTTAGCGATCTGGCCGCTGTGCATCGCTTCGAATGCCTCGTGCCAGTGCTCCAGCGTCCACTTTCCCCCGACCACCGGGTCGATGTTCAAGATCCCGGTCGAGAGCAGCCGCAATACGCGTTCCCACATGGCCCAGTTGTGGCTGAAGCTGCCGCGCATAGTGACATTCTTTTGTACCATCGGGTCGAGCGAGAAGTTGATCGGGTCGCGGCCCCAGCCGACCTTCGAGATCCAGCCCGCCGGGCGAACGATGTCGATGGCGGTCTTGAGCGTGATCGAGATCCCGGCGGCATCGACCACGCCGTCGACACCCAGTCCATCCCCGGCCATCGCCCAATCGCGGCAGT